>JABDLQ010000066.1 GCA_013002925.1 Gammaproteobacteria bacterium
GTGCCAATGTCCATTCCCCGATAGATCATGGCCGAGTCGACGCTGATGATGTCTGCCGGCATTTTTTGGGCCAGATCCATCGCCACGGCCGTTTTTCCGGCAGCGGTAGGACCCATCAAGAACACGACCGGAGGCAGAAGGGACATCAGGTATGCCTAGCGGCCGCGCAAAAACAAGCGGTCCAGATCTTCAATACCCATTTGTATCCACGTCGGCCGACCGTGGTTGCATTGGTCTGCGCGCTCGGTTTTTTCCATGGTCCGCAGCAATGCGTTCATTTCATCAAGTGTGAGCCGTCGATTCGCGCGCACCGACCCATGACAGGCCATGGTTGCCAGCACTTCATTTATTTCATGTTCGATGCGCCGGTGGTCACCATCTGCGGCCAGGTCTGCGAGTACGTCCAGCACAAGCTCGCGGGCATCCGCCTTGTCAAGAATCAGGGGAATGGCGCGAATTACAACGCTCTCCGGACCGCTCCGGTCGAGCTCAAAACCCAGCAGTTGAAATTCTGCACCACGCTGCTCGACAAGATCGGCTTCAGCTTCAGACACTGCGAGTGTGATCGGGAGCAGCAGCGCCTGGCTCTGCAGTCCCCCATGCGCATATTCTTTTTTCATGCGCTCATAATTGATGCGCTCATGTGCCGCGTGCATGTCCACGATCACCAGGCCCGATGCATTTTGAGCCAAAACATAGATCGAATGCAGCTGCGCCAGCGCAACCCCTAATGGCTGCTGCCCATCCCGCGAGTTCGGACTTGCTGCGGGTGGGGGTAGTTGCTGGTCAAGTTCGCGAGTCAATGCACGATACACCGCCTCGCCGTCCCGAACCCGCTCACGTGAATAGAACGGCAATTGTTGCCCGGTATACATTCCTGTCGTCGCGGCAGACTGGGCGGTGGCCAACTGCCCATGGTGTTCAACAGGCGGCGCATGCTGGAGCCCGTCACCCGGTTCGACTCCAGCGCCGCCACCGGGATCGCCGCCCGGCCGGGTTTGCCGCAGTGCGCGTTCAATCGTTCGAAACACATAGTCGTGAATGGCCCGGCTGTCGCGAAAACGCACTTCCAGTTTGGCCGGGTGCGCATTGACATCGACACGTGCCGGATCCATCTGCAGATAAAGCACATAAGCCGGGTGCCGCCCGTGGAACAACACATCCTGATAACCCAGTCGCACCGCATGCGAAATCACTTTGTCGCGTATCATCCGACCGTTCAGAAAAAAGTACTGGCGATCCGCCTGCGCGCGCGAAAAGGTCGGCGCTGCAATCCAGCCGTGCAATTGCAAGGCACTGGTTTGATTCTCAATATAAAAACAGTTGTTCAGAAACTCATTGCCCAATATATCTGCGATGCGCTTTTCCTGCTGCTCCCGTGTTGTGGCAGCCGGCAGCTCCCTGACCGTCCGGCCGTTATGACTGAGCGTAAATGCAACCTCAAAATGACTGAGCGCCATGCGCTGAAACACCTGGTCGAGGTGTTTAAACTCAGTTTTGGCGGTCCGCAAAAATTTGCGCCGGGCTGGTACGTTGTAGAACAGATCCATGACGTCAACCGAGGTGCCCATGGGTAACGGTACCGGTTTCGGCTCGCCGGCTGCGCCGCCCTCCAGAACAATCTGATGGCCGTGCTCCTGGGCAGCGGTGCGCGATTCCAGCGTCAGCCGCGACACGGATGCGATACTGGGTAGAGCTTCACCCCGAAACCCCAGTGAGCGCACCTGCGCCAGGTCCTCCAGCGTGCTGATCTTGCTGGTGGCATGACGCGCTACCGCGATCGCCAGTTCCTGCGCCGGGATTCCACAGCCGTTATCCCTGACCCGGATCCGGCGTGCGCCTCCGTCACTGATTTCCACCCGCACCAGGTTGGCGCCTGCATCCAGCGCATTTTCCATGAGTTCCTTAAGTACGGACGCCGGCCGTTCGACAACTTCGCCGGCGGCAATCTGGTTAACAAGATGATCGGGTAGAGCTTTTATCGGCATAACGGCACCGCATATGCAGGGCCTTGCAATATACCGGCTCTGCGGGCCGAAAACATCCCGACAGTCAAGTTGTAATGGGTAGGCGCGAGCGTCAGCGCGCAGGCACTTCTAGCCTTGCGGAATACGAATGATTTGCCCGACGCGGATGCGGTCGCCACGGATTTTATTCGCTTTGCGCAAATATCGCAGCCGCACATCAAAGCGGTCGGCAATATCTGACAGCGTATCGCCACGTGACACTGTGTAGATGACTTCCTGCGGGCGGCTCAGTTTTTGCTGTTGTGCTACCAGAGAATCGGGAGGTGCGTTGGCGTGGAAATACTGTACGATGCCTTCGGCAATAGCGCTGGCCCACTGTTTTTGATGGGAGGCCTGGCGCAGGCGTTTCTCTTCACTGGGGTTCGAAATAAACGCGGTTTCGATCAGAATCGATGGCACATCGGGGCTCTTCAGGACCAGAAAATTAGCTTGTTGTACCTGCTTTTTGCGCAAGCGTTTGACTTTGCCAAGTTGACTGGCGACATGATTACCCACTTCTATGCTGGCGCTTAACGTTGCTGTTTGTGACAAATCCAGCAACACCGACGCAAGCATATCATCCTTGTCACCCAGACTGACGCCACCCACCAGATCTGCCGCATTTTCGCGCTCCGCCAGCCATCGTGCCGCTTCGCTGCTTGCACCGCGCTCAGACAACACGTAAACCGTGGAACCATGTGCACTGACCTCTTTGAACGCGTCGGCGTGAATCGACACAAACAGATCGGCCTTGTGTTCGCGGGCGATTCGCATCCGCTCCCGATGCAGCAAAAACGAGTCGTTCGTGCGCACCAGTACACCCTCAAAACCCGCTTCGGCATCGATGCGTTTTTTCAGTTTCTGCGCAATCTGGAGCACAACGTCCTTCTCACGCGTGCCGGATTTGCCAATGGCACCCGGATCGATACCGCCGTGGCCGGCGTCAATTGCAATAATTAATTTGCGGCCCTGGCTTTTATCCAGGCGCTTCACGGCATCGCCCGTGCGCCCTGTCTGGGAGGTCAATTCGACCACCAGCTGGTGCGTGGAGCCTTCCTCAGGCGTGAGTTGGTAACTGCGCATTTTTACGGCCGCAGATAAATCCAGGACAATGCGCAATGTCGATTTTTGTGGTGTACCGCTCCGCAGCCGTTTGATAAAGCCACGGCCCGTCGGCATTTTTGCAGCCCCCAGCCGGGTTTTGTGTAAATCCAGAACCACCCGGTCAGGATTCGCCAGGTCAAACAGCTCATGCGCGACGGGGCCGCTCATGTCCATGATCACCCGGGTCAGCGTGTCGCTGGCACTGATGCGGACATTATTGAGCTCGGCAGCCAAAGACCCCGAATGCTGCAGCAGGAGCAGCAGCACAAACGACAGCTTTACGGGTAGACCTTGCATTGTCCCAGTGTACTAAAACCACCGCTCAATACAAGGCTTTCTTATTGGTTTTTAACAAGATAGCAGACTTTCTTCAAGTAGGGGTTTGCTGGGCAACCGGGATGTCGGACCGTGTCAGCGCCGCATCGATTTGAGCGCACAGGTCCGGATTGCCGAAAATAGCGATTTGACGCTCGTCAGGGCGCTGGTCGACGTGTGCAAGATGCACCTCGAGGTCCGGGGCCGGCAGTGCTGCGGCAACGTGATCCGGCCACTCGATCAGCACGATTCCTGGCTCTGCAAACACCCCGTCAATGCCCAGATAATCCAGCTCGGTTGCATCAGCCAGGCGATAGGCGTCCATATGCAGAAGCGCTAGCTGCCCCGCCCGGTAGAACTCAACCAGCGAGTAAGTGGGACTGGGTATCACACCGACGACGCCTGCCTGACGCAGCAAGCCACGCACCAGCGTACTTTTACCCGCTCCGAGTTCACCACGGATAAACACCAGTAGCGCGCGCCCCTGCACACGAGTCGCAGCCATCAGGATGGTGGCCAGGCTCGCGCCGGCGCGACGGGTCCGCTGTTCATCGACAAGCGTTGTGGTGATCATCGTCAATTGACAAACGCGCGGATAGACTCAAGCAGATCGCTGGCAATCAGACCGCGCTCTCCCCGGTCACTGGCCCGGTCACCCGCCATTGCATGAACCCACACGGCTGCACGTGCCGCCGCCAGCGCTTCTGTCTCATCGGGTTGCTGGGCGTACACGCCAGCGACAATGCCAGTCAGAACATCACCAGTGCCGGCGGTTGCCATTCCCGGGTTGCCCCGATCGCATACTGACAGCATCGAATCTTTGGTGCAGACCACGGTACCTGCGCCCTTTAACACACATACCGCATTATATTTGGTGCTGATGCGGCGACAAGCTGCAAAGCGATCATCCTGAATCGATGCAGTTGTCACATCCAGCAATCGGGCAGCCTCGCCAACATGCGGCGTTATGATCAATTGCGGTGGTCGCTGACTAAACTGCGGCAAAAAGTACAGTGCATCCGCGTCGGCCACCATCGGCTTACCTGCCCCGACACAGCGACTGACCATCTGCTCCGCCCAGTCATCCCGGCCCAAACCCGGTCCGATGGCAACGATGTCGCACCATTCCAGCAACGGCATCAGCATGTCAGACTCAGCGACGGACTGGCACATGAGTTCCGGTCGCATCGCAATTGCCATTTCATTGCCCGGGTGACAGGCTACTTTGATCAGGCCTGCACCGGCGCGCAGCGCAGCTGAGCCAGCGAGTACGGCGGCACCCGGCATGCCCGCACCGCCTGCAACCAGCAACACTCGGCCACATTGAGCTTTGTGAGCATTGGCGTCACGCGGCGGCAAGGCCAATGCTGCATCCGCATCACTCAGCAGTCGGGCCGCAGCCTTGAAAGCTGTAGACACCCGGGCCGGAATCTCGAGGCTGTCATACACGACCTGTCCGCTGTATGCCGGGCCTTCACCGGTAAACAGGCCGGTCTTTCGACCAACAAATGTGACGGTGAAATCCGCTGATACAGCAACCGGTAATGCATGCCCGCTATCGCCGTGCAATCCACTCGGGATGTCCAGACTGACGACCGCATTAGCCCGATGATTGATGCGCTCAATCGTCGCAGCAAAAGCACCTTCCACCGGTCGCGACAGCCCGGTACCCAGCAGCGCATCCACGGTAACATCGAAGTCACCCGGACAAATTTCTGTAAAGGCCGTGCACTGCCCGCCACTGTCAAGGTACTCCTGACACGCGCGCTGTGCATCGCCCGTCAGGTTGCGGGTGTCAATCAAACTGCAGACCGTGACGTCAAAACCGCGATCTTTGGCGATCCGTGCGAGCAGATATCCGTCTCCCGCATTGTTGCCGGCACCACACACGACCAGTAACCGGCGCGCGGTCGGAAAGCGATCCTGAACCACGTTGGCCCCGGCCCGCGCGGCGCGCGTCATCAGCAAATAGCTGTCAATGCCCAGTTCATTTATTGCAACAGCATCCATCGCCCGCACATCGGCGACTGAATACAATAAGGTTGGCTGCCTGCTCATCGGCTAATTATACTGGCTGCATGAGTAAATCAGCTAATTCACCGGCACCGGACTATCGACGCCTGACCGAACGGATCAAGGCATGGGGTGTTGAACTGGGGTTCGCGCAGGTGGGAATCAGCGGAACCGATCTGGCTGATGATGAAAAAAGGCTGCAGACGTGGCTGGCGCGCGATTATCACGGCTCCATGAATTACATGGCTGCACACGGTGTGCGCCGCAGTCGTCCCGCTGCATTGATTCCGGGCACTCTCAGCATTATTTCAGTACGCCTTGACTATACAGACACCAACGCACTGGATGGCAGGCAGCGGCTGATGCAATCTGACAAAGCCTATGTCTCCCGCTATGCCGTCGGGCGGGATTACCACAAGGTGCTGCGGAGCAAGCTCAAAGCATTAGCCCGTCAGATTTCGGCACATTGTGAAAGCTATTCACAGGAATTTGCCCAGCGCGTGTTTGTCGACAGCGCACCGGTACTCGAAAAGGCGCTGGCCCGCAACGCCGGTCTGGGCTGGATTGGCAAGCACACCAACCTGATCAACAAGAACGCCGGCTCCTGGTTTTTTCTGGGTGAGTTGTTTACCAATCTGCCACTGGTGCACGATCAGGCGGCCACCGAACATTGCGGTAGCTGCACCATCTGTCTTGACGTGTGTCCGACGGCAGCCATCGTTGCGCCATATGAAGTCGATGCACGCCGTTGCATTTCCTACCTGACGATTGAAAACAAGGGAGAAATTCCCGCCTCACTGCGCAATGCCATTGGTAATCGCATCTACGGTTGTGACGACTGTCAACTGTTTTGCCCATGGAATAAATTTGCCAATGCTGCCGTCGATGATGATTTTGCACCTCGCCATCAACTCGACAGTGCCGACCTCGTAACGCTGTTTGCCTGGAGCGCCGCAGATTTTGATAAAAATACCCGGGGCAGTGCCATCCGGCGTGCCGGTTACACGGGGTGGCTGCGCAATATTGCCGTCGCGCTCGGCAATGCGCCAACCACCGCAACTGTCATTGCCGCACTTCACAGCCGGGAAAAACACGCATCACCATTGGTGCGCGAACACGTGCAATGGGCGCTGGCGCAGCATGCCGGGAATGGGCACAATGGGAGCGACCATTCCAACGCAGGATCACACCATGATTGAAGCTGCCCCGAGTCGCTATCTTGTGCCATTTGACGGGCACTTCCGCGTGGCCGAAGCGCCCACACACCCTGACCATGGCACCAGTTCCAGGAAAATGCGTAAACAACTGCGCTCATGCATTGACGAGATCAGCGATTTACAACGCCTGCTACATGCGCAGGACAAGTTTTCATTGCTCCTGGTGTTTCAGGCTATGGATGCGGCGGGCAAGGACAGTACGATCAGGGCCGTCATGTCAGGCATTGACCCGACCGGATGCCAGGTATTCTCGTTTAAAAAACCTTCCACCCTGGAGCTGGATCATGACTTTCTGTGGCGCTCCGCGGTCAGGCTGCCGGAGCGTGGTCGCATTGGAATTTTTAATCGCAGTTATTATGAAGAAGTGCTGGTGGTGCGGGTACACCCGGAGTATCTGAAATACCAGCGTCTGCCAGATCTGCCGGACGCTTTGCCCGACAATTTCTGGGAGCAGCGTTTTGAATCGATTCGCGACCACGAAAAACACCTCGCCCGAAACGGCACGGTTATTCTTAAATTCTGGCTGAACGTGTCCCAGGAAGAACAACATCGACGCTTTTTATCGCGTATCGAAACCCAGGAGAAGAACTGGAAGTTTTCACATGGTGATCTTGTCGAAAGTTCCTATTGGGACTCTTACATGAACGCCTATCAGGACGCACTTAACAACACATCACGCAACTGGGCTCCATGGTATTCGATACCGGCTGATGACAAACCCTATATGCGGTTGCAAGTTGCCAGGGTTCTGCTGGCAACACTGCAGCGCCTGCCTCTCGCCTATCCACAAATGACTCCCGAAGAACGGGAGCGCCTGTCTGCCGCCCGCAGCAAACTGATCGTCTGATTACACCGGTTGCCTGTCATGTCACCGGTTGATGTCAACAATTTGCCGATCGATCTGTCGAAAACACCATTGTTTCGCGGTGTCGGTATGGAGTCCGTGGGCTGCTTTCTTGAAACCTGCCACATCCAGGATGTTGACAACGGCACGACTCTGGTGTCCCCCGAGATTCGCAGCAAGAATGTGTACCTGGTGTTGCGTGGCAGTTTTTCCGTGTATCTGACGGAGCCGCGAGAAGCTGAACTAACCTCCCTGCAGCCAGGCGATATCGCGGGTGAAATGGCAATAATTGAAGATGCGTTTGCATCCGCCTACGTGGTTGCGACCACTGCCGCTCAAGTGCTGTGCATCGGCGAGGATGACCTGTGGAGAATGATCAACTCATCGCACGCAGTGGCGATGAATTTATTGCTGATTCTGTGTTCAAGGTTGCGCTTTGATAATGAATTCATTATCAATAGCGACAGCATCATGGAGCAGTACCGGCGCAACGCTTTTACCGACGCTTTGACTGATTTACACAATCGCTTTTGGATGCTCGATATGTATGCGCGCAAAATAAAACGCGCGATTGGCAACTCCTCGAGCATGTGTCTTGCGATGCTCGACCTTGACAAGTTCAAATCGTTCAACGATCGCTATGGCCACCAGCGCGGCGATGAAATCCTGCGGGCAACGGCTGATGCGATGCGCGATTTTTTCCGCCCTACTGATTTGATTGCCCGATTTGGCGGCGATGAGTTCGTCGTTTTGTTGCCGCACACGGATATGAATACCGCATACACAATCGGTGAACGCGTTCGTACTGGCATCAATCGACGGATACTAAAGGGCGAAGAACCGGGCACCGGCATTACCGTGTCAATCGGTCTGGCACAAGTTACACCCGGCGATAATCTCAACTCATTGTTGGCCCGGGCCGACGCGGCGTTATACCGCGCCA
The DNA here is from genome assembly GCA_013002925.1 of Gammaproteobacteria bacterium. Classification (GTDB taxonomy): domain Bacteria; phylum Pseudomonadota; class Gammaproteobacteria; order Steroidobacterales; family SZUA-146; genus SZUA-146. Next base: position 8,443 of record JABDLQ010000066.1, read on the forward strand.
AACAACAAGGTCGCAACCGGGTCGAAACCCAGGATGAAAACGTGTAGCGAGCGACGTTATATAGTTACCGTCACATTATCAATCAGTCGTGCCTTACCCAGCCGGGCAGCGACCAGAATCACCAGATTACGGGTATCAGGTTGCGCCGGAAGCAGTGTCATCGCATCGGCGACCGTAATATAATCCGGACTGAAACCCGCACAGACAAGGCGTGTGGTTGCACGCGCTTCGAGGTCGTTAAAATTTCCATCGCCGGCCTCAATGGCCTTGCGCATTTCACACAGCACACTGTAAATCAGGGCGGCCGTGGTTTTTTCTGCCGGTGTCAGGTACTGGTTGCGCGAACTGCTGGCGAGTCCGCTTTTTTCGCGGATGGTAGGTGATGACAAGATGTCGACCGGGATGCTCAAATCGCTGACCATCTGCCGGATTACGGCCAGTTGCTGATAGTCTTTTTCGCCAAATACGGCAACATGCGGCGATACAATATTAAACAACTTGCAGACCACAGTAGCCACCCCAATAAAATGGCCCTCGCGAAGCTTTCCGCAATACAGATTATTGAGCCGTTTTACAGAGACCTTGGTATCCGACATACCACTGCTGCCATACATTTCCTGAACCGTGGGTGCAAACAACAGGTCCGCGCCAATACTCTGCAACTTGTCAATGTCTGCATCGAGAGTGCGCGGATAGGCTGCATAGTCTTCGGCTGGTCCAAACTGCAGGGGGTTGGCGAATATGCTGCAGACCACTCGATCACAGTGCGGTGCGATCGTGCGGAATAAGTCCATATGGCCTGCGTGCAGGTTGCCCATAGTGGCCACAAAACCGATACGCGCCGACTGCTCCCGCCACGCCTTAACCTGTGCGCGCACCGCATGTATCGAACTTGCGACTGTCAGATTCATCAGCGCACCAGACTTCAGGTAAAACAGTGTTCAGCCGCAGGGTATGCGCCGCTTTTTACAGCATCGACATAAGCGCCGATAGCAGCGCCGACAGAATCCCTGCCATGCAGAAAATTATGCGCAAAACGGGGCTTGCGCCCCGGAGTTATATCGAGCACGTCGTACAGCACGAGGATCTGGCCGTCGACATGAGGACCTGCACCGATCCCGATAGTGGGCACGGCAACTGCGGCGGAAATCTCTTGTGCCAACGCGGTTGGAATGCACTCAAGCAGGACGATGTCAGCCCCCGCCGATTCCAGATCCCTGGCAGCCTGCACCATTTCTTTAGCAGCAGCAGCGCTACGCCCCTGCACACTGAACCCGCCAAGCTTGTGCACCGATTGGGGAGTCAGACCAATATGGGCGCAAATGGGAATATCACATCTTGCCAGGTGTTCCACCACTTTCAGCTGCGGTGCTCCACCTTCCAGTTTGACCATGCTGGCTTTGCCCTCCTGCATCAGCCGGGCCGAATTGGCTGCCGCCTGGTTCGGGGTGGCGTAGCTCATAAACGGCAAATCCGCCAGAAGGAACGGCCGGTAGAGGCCGCGTAAGGTTGCCTGACAGTGATAGATCATGTCATCCATTGACACCGGGATCGTGGTTTCGTGACCTTGCACCACCATACCGAGGGAATCACCTACCAGTACCAGGTCTACTCCCGCGTTATCGACTACCGTGGCGAAACTCGCATCGTAAGCCGTAATGCAGGCAATTTTTTCGCCGTCAGCTTTCATCTGCCGCAAAGTCGACAATGTTACCGGTGGCTCTTCGCGCGCTTTACTTTGCAGGTGCGTATACATGGTTTTCCCGATTTCTACAGGCGCTTATACTGGCCATGGTTGTGTGATCATTCAATCGATCTCCGACTGAAAGGCATTAAAATAACGGCGTCCGCTTTGTGCGAATGACAGCTGCTCAAGCAGGGTCTTATAGTCGCCGTCGGACGACACCAGGTTTGCCGAATCTGTGTTAACAATCAACAATGGACCCCGATCATAGGCATGAAAAAACCGCGTGTAGAGTTCTGCAAGACGCGCCAGATAATCGGCATCGATCGACTGTTCATACCCGATGCCACGCTGCCCGATACGTTCCAGTAAGGTGTCAACCGAGGCCTGCAGATAAATCACAAGATCAGGCTGCGGCGCGTCCATCGCCAGGCGTTCAAATACCAGTTCGTAGAGTTTCAGCTCTTCGTCATCCAGTGTCAATTGGGCAAACAAGCGGTCCTTGTCAAACATAAAATCCGCTATCCTGACGGGTGCAAACAGATCAGACTGCCGAATCAGTTGACTCTGACGGGAGCGCTGAAACAGAAAATGCAGCTGCGTTGCCAGTGCGTTGCCACGCCGGTCCTGATAAAAGCGCTCCAGAAACGGATTTTCCTGAGGGGCTTCGAGCAAGGTCTCCCCCCCAAAAGTCTCGGCAAGTTTACGTGCCAGCGAGGTTTTCCCTACTCCAATCGGGCCTTCGATTGCTACGTACCTGAACTGTTCGCTAATTGGCGCCAATGGTTTTCCTATGCCCGTATTCAGTGAGAGGTTGTAATTCACTGAAATCGATCTGTTGTGCCAAAACACGTACCGCGCCCAATCCGGTAATCCACAAATCCGGCGCCAATTCATTCAGTGGTCCAAGGACAAAACTGCGCTCGTGCAGATGCGGATGCGGAACGGTGAGGCGCTCTGTCGCAATCCGCCGTGCCCCGAAAACCAGTATATCCAGATCCAGCGTGCGGGCATCCCACCGCTTCCCGCTGCGCGTGCGCCCGTGTTCAGATTCAATTCGCTGTAATATGTCGAGTAACGACTCGGGCGCAAGCTGCGTAACCAGCGCCACCACCGCGTTAATATAGTCCGGCTGAGCGCATTCTCCCAGCGGTGGACTGTGCACCAATGTCGATACAAGAACTCGCATGGTGTCAGGAATTTCCGCCAACTCTTCGATAGCGTTCTGTACCTGATTAACCGGTTCGTTCAGATTACTACCGACCCCAATGTACACCGGTTGCCAGCTGCTCATCGTCAGGAACTGCGGCGCTTGCGCCGCGCCCGGCGCCGCGTCGGTTTACGGCCGGAATTTTTGCTACCTGGCGAGCCACTGACTTTGGCAGACACCCGTTGTGCGTTCTCATCCATTTCCTGGATGGCCGTCCACCATTCGCCTAATTCCTGCTGCTCTTCATCAGTGTCACACCGTAATAGCAGTAAGTCATACGCGGCGCGAAACCGTGGATGCTGCAAAAGCCGCAGCGCCCGCATGCCCCGCCGATAGCGCAGTCGATACTGCATGACCAGCATTTCGCGTATCGGTAGCAGCGTCCGCTTTGGCACAGCCACACAATTTTGTTGTGCCGCTATGACTTCGTCACAAGCCATCACGGCACTGTGAATCGGCCCCTTACCCGCGGCCTGATACTTTTCTGTGACCGTCCTGACCAATGGCCATAAAAACACCGCGATCAGAAACGCCGGGGTTACCGGCTTGCCATCTGCCACACGCTGATCGGTACTGCGCGTGGCCATGCGAATCAGGGACAGTGCCTGGCTGGCCGCTTCATCCTGTGTGTCAGAATTCAAAAATTCATCTGTCTGCGGAAACAGATAGCGGAATAGTCCGTATTCACGTAGCAGTTCAAAAGCACGTTCAGCGCCGCCCGCCATGAACAATTTCAGGCATTCGTCGTACAGCCTGGCTGGCGGCACGTTTTCCAGCAGGTGCGCCAGTTCGTATAATGGTTGTGCGGACGCGGGCTCGATATTAAAGCCGAGCTTGGCGGCAAAGCGCACCGCTCGCAACATGCGCACCGGATCCTCCCGATAGCGCAACATCGGATCACCGATCATTCTAAGGGTACCGCTGCTGATGTCCTGTACGCCGTTTACATAGTCCCAAATCGAGTAGTCGGCGATGTTGTAGTAAAGAGCATTGGCGGTAAAATCGCGACGCAAGACATCGTCATCGATGTCGCCGTAAACGTTGTCACGAAGTATCCGACCGGTGGCATCGCGATGATGATCACGTTCGTCACTTAGCGGTGGATCATTACTGCGAAAAGTCGCCACTTCAATGATTTCACGTCCAAATCGGATATGCGCCAGGCGGAAACGACGGCCGATCAGCCGGCTGTTGCGAAACAAAGCGCGCACTTCATCAGGATGAGCGTCCGTTGCAATATCAAAATCCTTGGGATGTCCTCCTAGCAACAGATCCCGCACCGCGCCGCCGACCAGAAAAGCCTGATAGCCATGGTTTTTCAATCGATAAAGTACTTTTAAGGCAGCTTCAGAAATGGCCTTGCGCGAGACTGAATGTTTGTCCCGGCAAATAACTTGCAGGCCGTGTTTGGGATCGCTATCGGATGAACTCAACGAGAAGTCTCTTTTGGTTGGCGAAAATGCGGCAAAATGATAACACCTTGCCGTTTTCCCGGCGTGATTATTATTGCGGCAAATATCTTCACTTCACCGCCTATCCTTCTGTTATTTATGATTTTATACACCGACGCACTTGTCACGCAAGTACGGATGCAGTGGAAACCAGCCCTTCTCGTACCCGGCAATTCCCGCTCCGTAGGTTTTGTTAATCCTGCTAGAATACGGCGCAATCCGCATCCTGCAAGCAACTGGAACAAATCATGGTCGAACTACTGACGCTGGAGAATCTGTTAACGCTGTTGATGCTGACGCTGCTACAAGCGGTGCTTGGCTTTGACAATCTCCTGTATATATCACTGGAATCCAAACGCGCTCCGGCGGATCGACGTGCCTTTGTGCGCAAGGTCGGTATTGCGCTCGCAGTGATCTTCCGGATTGGCCTGTTATTTATCTTAATGACAGTAATCGGTTATTTTCAGAACCCGGTCTTCAGTCTGCAGTGGCAAAACGTGATTACCGGCGTGTTTAATCTGCATGCGTTGATCGTTCTGATCGGTGGCGTCTTTATCCTCTACACGGCAATGAAAGAAATTTTTCATATGTTGCGACTGGAAGACGCCAGCGATGAAGACCGCAGACCCACTTCTCCAGGCGTAATTATTTTCTGGATCGTGCTGATGAACCTGGTGTTTTCCTTCGACTCAATTTTAAGCGCCATGGCGTTGACAGACGTGTTCGCGGTCATGGCGACTGCCATTGTCATCGGCGGTCTGTTGATGATCTGGCTGGCCGACCGGGTGTCAGACTTTTTGCAAAAAAATCGCATGTACGAAGTTCTCGGTCTGTTCGTCCTGTTTGTCGTTGGCATCATGTTGTTGACCGAAGGTGCCCACCTGGCTCACCTGCAACTGTTTGATCACGAAATTATGCCGATGACAAAAGCAACGTTTTACTTCGTGATTACGGTGCTGGTTCTGACCGACATCGTGCAAACACGCTATCAGCGCAAATTACTCCGGAGGAACGCAACCTGAGCCGATAATGCGAGCTCTAAGATTGGCGCAACAAGGTCTTGGTCTGCTTTGCGGTGGCCTGATGTGCGCTGCAATGGCAGTTGATTACCGCGTGGCTCCATCTGTTACATCGGAGTGTCACGACCAGTTGAGCCGGATCGTCAGCAGGCTCGAACCGGGCGATTCAGTGTATCTGGAATCCGGCCTTTACACCCAAACGTGTAACCGAAACTACACCATGCGCGGCACTGCTGCGCGTCCTGTCGTTATTTATGCCGATGCCACAGAGCCTGCGATATTGCAGCGCCCCGACCAGGACCGCAGCCGTCTTAACAACCTCGAACTGGTGGACTCCGAATATGTTGTCATCCGCGGACTGCATTTTGTCGGCGGCAGTATCGGGGTGCGGATTATGGGTGGCCATCATATCGTCCTGGAAAACGGTCTGATCAGCGATACCGGCACCACTGCCATTGCCATCAACTACCGTGACACTCACCATGTGACATTGCGCAACAACGAAATTACACGCACGGGTTTGGCGGAAGATGCACCGGGAGAAGGAATTTACGCCGGGTGTCATGATGGCACATGCGTGGTAACCGATAGCCTGTTTGAAGACAACTATATTCATGATTTGAGAGGCGACCCGCGCGGCGGGAATGACGGCATCGAAATCAAGGTGGGGTCCGGGGGCAACATAGTCCGCGGCAATCGGATTGAAAACACCCTGATCAATGCACAGTTTCCGTGTATTTTCGTTTATGGTGGCGGTAGCCGGGTGAACCTGATCGAGAACAACGTGTTAAGCCGGTGTGGCGAAGCCATACAAGTCGCCGCCGATGCCATTGTGCGCAATAACATCGTCTACCAGGCCAGCGTCGCCGGCATTCTATCTGCCGCCCACGAGCAAAACCCGAACCCGGGCCACGTCTACATCCTGAACAACACGGTGATCGACGCGCCAGTCTGCGCCATCCTTGACTGGCGGGACAGCACGCACATGGTCTTTGCGAACAACGCCCTGTTTTGTTCAGCCACAACAGCGCTGCGCGCCAGGGAGTCTGCCAACGGACTCCTGCTTGGCAATGGCTGGCACGGCAAGCTCAGCGGCATCAGCCGGCAGCATCCCGGCCTGTTTCCACTACGCACCGCGGATGTTGAACTGGAAGCACCGTCGGACGGTCGCTACGCGCCGGCACCGGACAGCCGACTGAAACGGCGTGCAATTGATCTGGTGCCCGGCCGGCCGGCTAATGATTTCCACCAGCGACCGCGTAACAGCAATGGTTTTGCAACCGTCGGAGCAATAGAATAAAGTGCTGCGGAAGTTCCACCCTGACACCTGTATACGATGAGTGACTTCAACCCCTATAAGGCACCGGCGGCTGCACATCTTGCTGACACGCAGATCGTTGTCGGTGATCCGGCGCGCGTGCCGCTGAGCAATGCACCGGCGTGGATTGTGTCCGGCTACCGACTGTTTGCAGGCAGCTGGCCGACCTGGCTCCTGATCATTTCGATTTTTATTGGCATTTTCATGCTGTTGCAGGTGTTTGTTGTTTTGACGTCTGCCGTTCTTATTGGAGAAATAATTGGCAGCCTGGTGATGCTTCCGTTACTGGTTGGCGGCATTGTCACAGGGTTTCACTGGCTCGCTCAGGACAAACCACTCCCGGTCGTTTCCTTGTTTGCCGGCTTTGTCACTCGTCCTGGTGCCCTGATCGCCGGCGGGCTGATGGCCTATCTGATCATGGCGCTGCTGGTGTTGGTTGCACTGACCATGAGCGGTTTTGGCATCGACCAGTATCTGGTGTTGATCCGGGGTCAGGACGAGGCAGCAATTACCGAGCTGATCAGTTCACGTGAGTTTTTCAGTTTTATGGGCTGGGTTATGCCGCTCATGTTGCCGGCTACAGTCATTTATTATTTTACGATCAGTCAAATTGCCCTCGGCAGCATACCCGCCACACGCGCGATTGTTAATTCGTTTCGTGCCGTACTTGGCAACCTGCACGTTATGCTGTGGGGCTTTGTTGTGCTGTTTTTTATTGGAATATTACTGTTACTGGTGATGACGATGGTATTTGCATTGATCTCGTTGCTGCCGATAGACCCAGACACTCCTGCCGGAATTGGGCTGTACTCGCTGATCGTTACCGTGCTGTTTGGCGCACCCGCCATTGCCTGTTTGTTTGGCATTAATTACGCAGCGTTTCGGGATATCTTTATGCGCCCGGCTACCTCCCATGCCGACGGAACACCGTAACGCCCCCCCAAACAGCGCGCCCCTGTGGCGGCGTTTAGCTGCCATCCTGTACGATTCGTTGATAGTAACGGCGTTACTGATGGTCGCGATGGCGCTGCTGCTACCGTTTAATCGCGGCGAGGCCTTTGCGGCTGGCACAATCTGGGTGCAGCTGTATTTGCTTGGTGTTGGCACAGGATTTTTCGTCCTTTTCTGGAAGCTGGCAGGGCAGACAGCGGGAATGCGCGCGTGGAATCTGCGCCTCGTGCATGAGAACCCCGAATGCACGCCAGGAACCAGTGCATTGCTGGTGCGCGCCCTGATGGCGATCATCAGTTGGGCTGCACTGGGCCTCGGGTTTTTCTGGTGTCTTGTTGACCCGCACAGGGCTGCCTGGCATGACCGGGTCAGTAAAACCCGGCTGATCTTTACGCCGCGAGGATAAATGGGTGGTCGTGCCTCAGGCGGTAATTTACTGCTAATGCACGCGTGAAATCAGAACGGCAACAACAAGCGCCAGGCCCAGTGTGGGCAGCCATGCAGTGATGGCCGGATCCAGCCCATAAACGGTACCGGAGTTTGCCAGGGTTTTTGTCATCAGATAATAGGCGATGCCAAACAGGATACCCACCATGACCCGCGTGCCGGCCCCGACGCTGCGCAGTGAACCAAAAACGAATGGCAGCGCCAGCAAACACATCAACGTGACCGAGACTACATTTGTTATCCGCGTCCAAAACGCGATTTCATAACGGTCTGAATTCAGATTGTTGCTGCGCAAATGCTCGACATACTGGCGTAAACGGCGCGCCGAGAACTGCGCCGGGTCAACGACCGAGAGCTTCAGCAATTCGGGATTGAGCCGTGACTGACGACTTTCAAGATGCTGCTTGCGCGCCCGGATTCCGGATTCTGTGAAACGGGTTTCGCGATAGTTTTCCAGATACCACACTGCATCATCGGTAACCGATGCAGAGTTGGCCGCGGCGACACCCAGCAATCGGCCGTTGTTGTCGAGCTCAAATATTCCAACCGTGCCCGCACGCCCGCCTTCGAGCAATTCACCGATGTTGATAATCACATTCCCGTCACGAATCCATCCGCTTTGCCCGCCGGTAAAATTTAGCTGTGAATGCAGTTTCTGGGCACGTTGTTTTTTTGCATACTGCTCGGCGGGTGGCGCTATAAATTCTCCGATTATCAATGTAAGAATTCCAAGAAATGCACCCGCAACCAGTATCGCCAGACCAAACCGCCACATCGAAATACCGGCTGCCCGCATCACGATAAGCTCACCATGAGATGCCAGTGCACCAAGACCAAGCAGCGCCCCCAGCAGTGCCGCAACCGGTAGCATGTCGTACGCCTGCTGGGGTAATGTCAACGCGACGTAAGCCAATGCGTCGTTTAGTGCGTACGAACCGGTGCCGACATTATCGACCTGCGCTGCGAATGCGACAAACCCGCCCAAAGCCGACAAAATGGCAAGTATAAAAATTGTTGACTGAACAACGGTGATAATCAGATAACGATCAAGTTGATTCACGTCGCCCCCTTTTGCGCCGCGATGTTTGCACTGAACCGGGGCCGAAATTGCGATACAGCAACACCAGCGAAAACAGAAACATTGCCAGGTGCACCCACCAGATGCCGATAAAACCGGGAACTTTGCCTTGTTGCAACCAGACTTTCGCAGCGCCGGTCAGGTTTGAATACAGGACATAGATCAATACAGCCATTGTGAGTTTTGCATAGCGGCCCTGCCGGGGAGTCGAGCGCGACAACGGCAGAGCCAGCAGCACCAGTAACAGCGCCGACAGCGGCGCGGATAATCGCCACTGGAATTCGGCACGCGCATCCGCGTCATCACGCTCCAGCAGTGCAGCCAGCGGCAGCGCTTCCACATCGACTGACCCACCGCCGCCGTCCTCACTCAGGATGGGAATACCGTGTTCCTCGAACTGCACAGTACGAAAGCCCGGATTGCCGGGAATTCCTTCATAGCGTGTACCGTTATACAAAATCATCAGGCGTAATTTGCGCGCCGGATCGCTTTTTTGCTCCGCGAATTCGGCAACCACCACTTCTACCGCGTCACCATGCTGCCGTTCCAGAAAGACGTCCTTGAGCCGGCCGTCGGCAGTGACACTCTGCGCGTAAAACACCACACCTTCACCTGTGCTGCGAAAGCGACCGGCCGCGAGCGCCCCGACTTCCGCCTCCTGGCGGGCCTGCTCCTTCACGTCACTGATCTGTCGTAAGGCCCATGGCGCAAATTCCATCGACAGTGCGCCGAGGGCCACAGCAACTGCAATGGCAAACACCGCCATCGGTCGATACAGGGTCCGGGGACCGACGCCACAGGCCACAATTGCAGCCATCTCCGAATCCCGGTAAAACCGGCCCATCGCCAGCATCACACTCAAAAACAGGGCAACAGGCACCAGTACCGTCAGATAATTAAGCGACGTGAGCCCCAGCAGCCAGAAAATATCATCGCGTGGCAGTTTGCCCACCGCCGCATCCCCGAGAATCCGGGCAAACTGGTTACCGACCAGAATGACCAGCAGCACGCCAGTTACGGCCAACCAGGCCTGGCTTACTTCCCTGAATATGTAACGGTCAAGAATGGTCATATTTGTATCGCTGCAAATCGCCTTAATGGTCTGTTTACGCTAAACTCTCGGGCCATTGTACGACGGTTTGGCCGCCACGGCTGCGGCTCATCACACCGCCGGTCGCCACTGGCCACCGCAAAACCACCCACAGGGAGATTTTCATGCAGTACCAAGCCAGCGAGAACAGCCCCTCGCGTCAGATCTGCGACTGCATCGTGGTCGGGATTTACGAGAAACGAAGCCTGAACACCGCGGCGGCAATCATGGACAAGTCCTCCCGGTCGGCGCTTAGCCAATTGGCCAGAAAAAATGATCTGCCAGCGGCTCTGGGAGAGGCTACTGTGTTGCGCAAACTGGCCGGCGTCAAAGCCGCACGGGTGCTCGTAGTGGGTTTGGGCAAAAAGACTGAATTTGGCCTTGCAGAACTTGAAAAGGCAACTACGAGCGCAGTGCAGGCCATCACAAAGACCGGCGCAAAGTCCGTCGCGTTCTATCTGGCCGAAAACGGTGGCGACTTTAGCGATATCCGCCAGGTGGTGTTCCGTACCGTCGTAGCTGCCCATAAGGCACTGTATCGATTTGACCAAATGAAAAGCAAGCCGTCCAAAAATCCATCCCGAATCAAAAAACTGATCCTGGGGTGCGCTGACGCAGCCGCCTGCGAAGAAGCACGCAACGAGTTTGCCGCTGCCGATGCTCTGAGTCAGGGCATTGCACTGGCGCGTGATCTTGGCAATTTACCCGCCAACGTCTGCACTCCCGATTACCTCGCCGATGAAGCGCGCAGAATCGGCCGCGATCACAAATCAGTTACCACCAAAATCATGGGACGCAAAGACCTGGAAAAATTTGGTATGGGGGCATTTATTTCGGTCACCCAGGGTGCACAACGGCCGCCGCGACTCATTCAATTGCACTATCGCGGTGGCGCGAAAACCGACGCGCCCGTCGCCCTGGTTGGCAAAGGTATTACTTTTGACACGGGGGGCATTTCGCTAAAACCGCCACCTGGCATGGATGAGATGAAATTTGACATGTGCGGTGCTGCAGCTGTGTTGGGGACGATGCAAGCACTGGCGAAAATGCAGCTGCCCATCAATGTGGTTGGAATTATTCCGGCCTGCGAAAACATGCCGAGCGGTACCGCCACGCGACCGGGCGATATTGTTACCACGATGGATGGTAAAACGGTTGAAATTCTGAACACCGATGCTGAAGGCCGGCTGATTCTGTGCGATGCGCTGTGCTACGCCAAAACGTTTAAACCGAGCACAATTATTGATATTGCGACCCTCACCGGCGCCTGCGTCATTGCACTGGGTGATCATTATTCCGGCTTGATGAGTCCACACGATGAATTGGCATCTGAATTGCTGACGGCAGGCGTCACGGCCGGTGACCTGGCCTGGCGCATGCCGGTCGCGGAACACTATGTTAAAAACCTGAAAAGCAATTTTGCCGATTTTGCCAATGTGGGGGGCCGGCCAGCCGGCGCCATAACGGCGGCCTGTTATTTGTGGCAGTTTGTCAAAGATCAGAATTGGGCACATCTGGATATCGCCGGCAGTGCCTGGGAAAGCGGCAGTAATAAAGGCGCTACCGGCAGACCGGTGGGCCTGCTGATTCGGTATTTGATGAACAAGGGCCAGCAGTAACACGAGGCTTCATGACCAAAATCGATTTTTACGTAGTCGAAGACCAGGCGGAAATGGCGCGCTGGCGAATTGCGGGCCGTCTTGCTGAAAAAGCCTATCATCTGGGTCATACCGTGCATGTGCATGCGGCAAACCCTGAACAGGCGACACGTCTCGATCAGTTTTTATGGACATTCCGGGACGGCAGTTTTTTACCCCATGCACGTATCGGTGACACAGCGGTCAACCCGCCTGACACAGCGGTTCCTGTGATGGTGGGTGCAGGCGAGGAACCGTTGCCCGATACACAAATCCTGATCAATCTGGGCGATGACGTGCCGGGGTTTTTCTCACGCATAGACCGCGTGATGGAAATTGTTGGCGGCAATGACAAAACCCGCGCCGCCGCCCGCGCCAGATTCAAATTTTATCGTGACCGTGGCTACGATCTGACCAGCCACAAGCTTTAGCCGAGGACTCAGTAGAACAAAAAAATGGATAAATCCTATAACCCTGCCGCCATCGAGCAGCGTATTTACGCACAGTGGGAAGCCAGTGGAGCGTTTGGTCCGCACGGCGATGGTCAACCGTATTGCATCATGATCCCGCCTCCCAATGTTACGGGCACGTTGCATATGGGCCATGCATTCCAGGACACCGTGATGGATCTGCTGACGCGCTATCACCGCATGCGCGGCCGCCAGACGCTGTGGCAGCCGGGCACCGATCATGCCGGCATTGCCACTCAGATGGTGGTGGAGCGCCAACTGGAAGCCCAGGGGAGCAGTCGTCACGATCTGGGGCGCGAAAAGTTTGTGGAAAAAGTATGGGAGTGGAAAGCTGAGTCCGGCGATACTATCAGTCAACAATTGCGCCGCCTCGGCGCCTCTGTCGACTGGAAACGTGAACGCTTTACCATGGACGATGGACTGTCCGAAGCGGTTCGCGAGGTCTTTGTGCGGTTATACGACGAAGGACTGATTTACCGTGGTAAACGTCTCGTCAACTGGGATCCGGTATTGCATACCGCTCTGTCTGACCTGGAAGTACTGGCGGCAGAGGAACAAGGTCAAATATGGCATTTGCGCTATCCGCTGGCGCCACCCGACCCAGGCGACAGCGGCAACGCCAGCCCTGCTGACCCGGACTATTTGATCGTTGCAACCACCCGCCCGGAAACGATGCTCGGCGACACGGCAGTGGCGATCCATCCTGACGATGAGCGCTTCCGTCACCTGGTCGGGAGACAGGTTGAGCTACCGCTGACCGGCCGTCGGATCCCTGTCATCGCCGACGACTATGTTGACCCTGAATTTGGCAGTGGTTGTGTAAAAATCACGCCGGCCCATGATTTTAATGACTATGAAATCGGGCGGCGCCATGACCTGCCCATGATCAACATATTGACGGACAACGCGGACATTAACGAGGCGGCGCCTCCAGCCTATCAGGGGCTATCGCGTGAGGCCGCCCGCCGACAAATCGTTGCGGACCTGGATGCTCTGGGTCTGGTCGATGAGATCAAGGATCATCGTTTGATGGTGCCACGCGGTGATCGCAGCGGTGCCATCGTCGAACCCTATCTGACGGATCAGTGGTACGTGAAAATCGAACCTTTGGCGACGCCGGCCATTGCTGCAGTGGAAAGTGGCCGGATCCGTTTTGTGCCAGAGAACTGGGACAAAACGTATTTTGAATGGATGCGCAATATCCAGGACTGGTGCATCAGTCGACAGCTTTGGTGGGGTCATCGCATTCCGGCGTGGTACGACGACGACGACAACATCTATGTCGGTCACGACCTCGCTGCGATCCGGGCGAAATATGAACTGGGTGACGAGATCAACCTGCGGCAGGATGAAGATGTCCTCGACACCTGGTTTTCATCGGCCCTGTGGCCATTTTCAACGCTGGGCTGGCCAGCAAAAACAGACGCTCTGAAAACATTTTATCCGACAACTGTGCTGGTCACCGGGTTTGACATCATCTTTTTCTGGGTCGCACGCATGATTATGATGGGCCTCAAATTTATGGGCGACGTTCCGTTTCATGAGGTCTATATACACGGTCTGGTCAAGGACGAAGCCGGACAGAAAATGTCAAAATCCAAAGGCAACGTGCTGGACCCTCTGGATCTCATCGACAGCGTGGATCTTGAAACCCTTGTAAAAAAACGCACCAGTTCTATGATGCAGGAACATTTGCAAAAGAGCGTCGAAAAATCGACCCGACGCCAGTTTCCCGATGGCATCCCCGCGTTTGGCACAGATGCTCTGCGCTTTACTTTTGCGTCTCTTGCAACTCATGGGCGAGATATACGTTTTGATCTTGCGCGCGTGGAAGGCTACCGTAATTTTTGCAACAAGCTCTGGAACGCCGCACGATATGTGCTGATGAACACGGCGGTCGAAGTATCTCCACCTGCACCCGCGCACATGGGCCTGGCCGATCGCTGGATCATGTCCCGACTGGCGGCAACGGTCGACAACGTCTGCGACAATATCGACAGCTATCGTTTTGATCTCGCGTCCCATACCCTCTATGAGTTTATCTGGCATGAATACTGCGACTGGTATCTTGAGCTGACCAAACCGGTGCTGCAGGATGACTCTGATCCGAGTGCCGCAAATGCCGCTCGCCACACGCTGGTCAGTGTGCTCGAAGCCATTTTACGCCTGAGTCATCCGGTCATGCCGTTTATTACCGAGGAAATCTGGCAGCGTGTTGCACCGGTGCTGAACAAAACGGAACAGAGCATCATGGCATGCTCGTACCCGGCGGCAACGGAATGGCCAGTCGATCCGGTTGCTGAAGCGGATCTTGAGTGGGTCAAGTCGTTCATTGTCGGCGTGCGCAATATTCGCGGTGAAATGGATGTATCGCCGTCGCGCCCTCTGCCTGTGCTGATACAAAATGCCGATGAAAAGGACCGCGAACGGCTGACTTCTACTGACCAGCTGCTTCGCAGCCTCGCACGTCTCGAGCGCATCGAACTTTTGCAGGACGAGCCGCCACCCGCGGCAACCGCACTGGTCGGCCGCATGAAAGTCCTGGTGCCAATGGCCGGAGCGATCGATCCCAAGGCAGAAATCGAGCGCCTTAGTCGTAAAGTTGAGAAGCAGCGCAAGGAACTGCGCCAGAACAGGAATAAACTGGAGAATGATAAATTTGTGCGCAACGCGCCGGAAGCCGTGGTAAACAAGGCCCGTGAGCTGGTGACTGAGCTGGAAGGCTCCATAAACCAGCTGGAACAGCAAATTGAGCTGGTCAAATCACTCTGACAGGCACGGGGCCTGGTGTGCAACTAAACAGCGGCTGACAGGGTCTATGCACTAGCACCTCTCAGGGATTTCGACTTATGAGCAATCTGGTCATGCAAACGGCAAGTCCGACCACCACTATTTCTGCTGAAAAATACCGTCAACAAATTGACGCCATCATTGCGGCATTAGACAGCATCGTGCTCGGAAAAGAGCAGCAGATTCGGCTGGCTCTCGCCTGCCTTCTCGCCAATGGGCACCTGCTGATCGAGGATCTGCCCGGCATGGGTAAAACGACACTCGCCCATGCGCTGGCGAGAGTGCTGGGCCTGGATTTCCACCGTATCCAGTTCACCTCCGATATGTTGCCGGCGGACGTGATCGGCGTGTCCGTATTTCGCAAAGAGTCGGCGGATTTTCAGTTTCACGCCGGGCCCGTATTTGCCCAGCTGGTACTCGCAGACGAAGTCAATCGCGCCACCCCGAAAACCCAAAGTGCATTACTCGAGGCCATGGAAGAACGGCAGGTCAGCGTCGACGGAGAAACGCACAAGCTACCAACCCCGTTTTTTGTTATTGCCACACAAAACCCGCAGGAGCAGGTCGGCACATACGCGCTTCCGGAGTCCCAGCTGGATCGTTTTTTGATGCGCATTTTTCTCGGATACCCGGATCGACAGCATGAGCGTGAACTGTTAACCGGCGCCGACCGCCGTCAGCTTCTCGACGCGTTAATGCCAAAAGTGAGCCCTGCCGAATTGATTGCGCTACAGAATGCTGTTCAGCATGTGCATGTTTCTGATGCGTTGCTCGATTATCAGCAAAACCTGGTGGAGTTTACCCGGTCCGACAGTCGCATTGCATCCGGGTTATCACCGCGGGCTTCGTTAGTGTTACTGCAGGCCGCCAAAGCATGGGCGTTCATTCACGGACATCCGGGTGTTACTCCTGCCGACCTGCAAGCGGTGTTCGCCGAGGTGGTCGACCACCGTCTGCGGTTTCGTAATCCTGCGGACAACACGGATGATGAAGTGCTGTCATCCTATATAATCCGGTCTGTCGCGATCCCGTGATGCACACTCTTCGCAAGCGCCTGCGCGCTCGCGGCAATCGCTGGGCGCGGCGCCGCCATGGCAGCCAGTTATCTCCTGTCGAGCTTCAGCGTAACCGGATCTACATCTTGCCGACCAAGGCCGGTATCATTTTTTGCCTGATGCTGTTCGTCATTCTGATCGGTTCAATGAACTACAACAACAGCATGGGGCTGGCACTGGCGTTTACGCTGGGCAGTTTTGTGCTGATTTGTATGCATCACTGCCATCGCAATTTGCTGGCGCTGCAGGTGCGCTACGGTGACGCAGAACCGGTATTCGCCGGTCAAAACGCACGCATTCCGGTCACCCTGATCAATAACCGCGGCTATCGACGTCTCGACCTCAAGCTCGGCCTCGATGGTGAAACCATTGACGCAATTGATCTGCAGGGACAAGATTCGCAAACCTTTTATCTCACGTACACAACCCGTCATCGCGGTCGCTTTGCGATGGAACGCCTGCAGATCAGTTGTCGTTACCCGTGTGGATTATTCCAGGCCTGGACCTGGATTTACTGGGATACCGCAGTGCTTGTCTACCCGGCCCCGGCCGGCAGGACTCAACTACCGCAATACAGCGGCGGTATCGCAGCGGGACGCACTGCCATCATTCATGGTGACGATGAAATGGCGGAGCTCAGAGAGTTTCAGCCTGGCGATAACCTGAGCCGCGTTGCCTGGAAAAATCTGGCGCGCAGTGACACCATGAACACCAAGACTTTCAATGCATTGGCCGAAGAAGATCTATGGATAGAATGGACCGGCAGTGACTTGACCGGGACAGAAGAACGATTGTCACAACTGACCCAATGGGTTGTTGCCGCCCGACAGCAGGGCCGGCGATTTGGTTTGCGCTTGCCGGATGTCGAAATCACACCGGATGATAACCCGGTACATGTGCGCCGTTGTCTCACTGCACTGGCATTGTTTCCGTGACGGCAAAGCAAAAATTTACCGTGGCATTCAACAATGCCCAACTGGCCTGGACGCTGGTTTTTTTGCTGGCGACGATGATTCCGCTGGCCAACGACCTGCCATTGTGGCCACTGCTTGTCGCTGCCGTGACGATCGGGTGGCGCTGGTGGTTACACGTGCAGCGGCGACGCGTGCCACATGGGGTCGTCAGGTTCTTGTGGACACTGGCCAATGCGGCTTTTGTATTTGCCACATTTCGTACCTTCAATGGTCTGGCGCCCGGCTCTTCCTTATTGATCATCATGGCTGCAATGAAGCTGACCGAATCCGTGCGTGTGCGCGATTTGCTGGTCGTGATCTATATGTCATTTTTCCTGATACTCGCGAACTTTCTGTTTGACCAAAGTCTGTCCGTAGCCTTGTATTCCGCGCTCCTGGTGTGGCTCGGTGTGACCTGTTTTTCACAGGTGAACCGCAGCTCGGTCCAGGATGCACCCATCGCGGCACTGCGCGACAGCGGTCGATTGCTGGCGCAGGCCGTGCCATTGACGTTACTCTTGTTTGTTCTGTTTCCCCGCGTACCCGGGCCATTCTGGGCTCTACCATCGGCCAGCCAGGGGCAAACCGGTCTGTCAAACAGCATGCAACCTGGCAGCATCAGCCAGCTGTTGCAATCCGACGCTGTCGCCTTTCGTGTGAAATTCGAAGATACCGTACCGGCACGCCAGGAGCTGTATTGGCGCGGTCCCGTGCTGGAGCATGTACAAAGCCGCCATTGGAGGCCGTTGCGCCACAGCGATCAACCCACAGAATTGCGCGTCTTTGGCGCACCGATCCGCTATGAAATGATTCTGGAACCACATCAGGAAAACTGGCTGCTGGCACTGGATATGAGTGCTCCTGATGCGTTACCGGACGACGCGCGCATTCTGTATAACGGTGCGCTGACCTCCAATGGCAAAGTGTTCGAACGCCGCCGGTTTTCGCTGAATGCACACACCCGCTATATGCTTGCCCCGCAATTGAGCGAAATACAGCGGGCCTCCAACCTTAATGCCGCTTTGACCGGCAATCCCAGAGCCCGGGATATCGCCGTTACATGGCGCCAGACACATACCAATCCCGCAGACATAGTTGATGCTGCGCTTGAATATTTCAATCAACAGCCATTTGTCTACACATTGTCACCACCACTTCTGCCCGGTCCCCATACAGTGGATGATTTTTTGTTCGGCACCCGCCGTGGTTTTTGCGAACATTACGCCTCCGCGTTCACTTTGCTGATGCGTTACGCCGGCATTCCGGCGCGTGTCGTGACCGGTTACATGGGCGGCGAATACAATCCGATCAGTGAGCATTACACCATTCGCCAGTCGGACGCCCACGCCTGGTCGGAAGTGTGGCTCGAAGAGCGTGGCTGGGTGCGGGTTGATCCAACCGGCGCGGTTGCGCCGGAGCGTGTGGAACAGGGAATTGCCGCGGCGCTGTCGGGCGGCGAGTCGTTGCCGATGTTCATCATGAACAACAGCTCCCTGATTCGCGGTATGCGCCAGACGCTGGATGCCATCAACACCAACTGGAATCACTGGATCCTCGGCTACGGACAGGAGCGCCAGTGGGAATTTCTTGGCAAACTCGGTATGCACACCCCCAGCATTGCGCGCCTGGTAATTGTTCTGGCGATAGTCGCCACACTCGGGATGATGCTGTTTGCATTGTGGCTGGGCTGGCGCTCACGCGTCGTTGCGCATGATCCGGCGCATGCAGTGTACCGGAGGTTTACACGCCGCCTGAACCACCTGGGAATAACGATCAATGACTCGGAGGCCGCCAGCGAACTGGCGCAGCGGGCCGCGCAGGAACTCCCCGCGTATGCCAACGCTGTTGAAAACTTCTGCACCTTGTACGAGCAATTGCGTTATGGCCCTGCACAACAGGATATTTCCCGCCTGAAACGCGCATTACGGCGCATTCCGCCACATCGCCTGCTGATGCGACGTTAGCGTGGTGTCAGTCGGAACTCGCGCGTCGCCAGAAAACGGATATCGGGCCAGCGTTCCTCCGTCAACTCCAGGTTGACCCGCGTTGGCGCAACATACACAAGATCGCCGCCATGATCGATACTGAGGTTGTCCGCGCATCGATCACGAAACTCACGCAACATTTTTTCATCGTCACATTCCACCCAGCGCGCCGTGGCAACCTGCACGGCTTCAAACTGGCATTGCACTTTGTATTCACTCAGCAAGCGATGCGCTACTACGTCAAACTGCAAGGTACCGACCGCGCCGAGAATCAAGTCGTTGCGCGTCAGGGGGCGGTACAACTGGGTTGCGCCTTCTTCGCACAATTGTGCCAATCCGGTATTCAGCGCTTTGGATTTGAGCGGGTCCTTGAGCACAGCACGGCGAAATAACTCCGGTGCAAAACTTGGAATCCCCTCATACGCCAGCGTTTCGCCCTGGGTAAACGTATCACCAATGTTGATCGTGCCGTGGTTATGCAGGCCAATGATATCGCCGGCAAACGCTTCTTCGGCGTGCTGTCGGTCGGCTGCCAGAAAAGTCAGGGCATCGGACACGCGTACGGCACGGTTCAGGCGCACGTTGTGCAGTTTCATTCCCGGTTTGTATTTACCTGAGCAGATGCGCATAAATGCAATCCGGTCCCGGTGAGCAGGGTCCATGTTCGCCTGGATTTTAAACACAAATCCGGACACGTTGGTTTCATCAGGGGCGACTTCACGTGTGCCGGCGCCGCGACCCAATGGGGCCGGTGCGTGTTGGACAAAAGTATCCAACAACTCGCGCACGCCAAAATTCTGGATCGCAGACCCGAACATCACGGGTGTCTGTCGTCCCTGTAAATAGGCCTCGGGATCAAACGGGCTGCTGGCACCACGAACCAGCTCAACCTCCTCCTCCACACGCTCTGCCCAATCACCCAAAGCTGCCCGTGCTTGCGGTGAAGCGAGCCCCGGAATGACAGTCGTCTCGCCCTGCTCTCCACGCCCCGCGGACTCGTAGAGATATACTGCATCTTTTTGCAGATGATAAACGCCCTTGAGCTCTCTGCCCATGCCGATCGGCCAGGTGATAGGGGCGCATTCAATGTTCAGCACCTGCTCAACCTCATCGAGCAGTTCGATAGGTTCACGGCCATCGCGATCCAGTTTGTTAATAAATGTCATTATCGGTGTATCGCGCAGCCGGCAGACCTCCATGAGCTTCACTGTGCGGGCCTCGACACCCTTGGCGCAGTCAATCACCATCAGCGCAGAGTCGACGGCTGTCAGGGTTCGGTAGGTATCTTCGGAAAAATCTTCGTGGCCTGGAGTATCCAGCAGGTTGACAACATAGTCCCGATAAGGAAATTGCATCACAGACGAAGTGACTGAAATTCCACGCTGCTGTTCCAGCGCCATCCAGTCCGAGGTGGCGTGCCGCTGGGCCTTGCGGCCTTTTACGGTGCCGGCCATCTGGATGGCACCACCGAATAGCAACAGCTTTTCGGTCAGGGTCGTTTTACCCGCATCGGGGTGCGAAATGATGGCAAACGTCCTGCGCCGCCCAATCTCATGACTGAGGTCACTCATACCGTTTCCTCGAATCTGATTAGTGGCGTAAGCCCGGGGTATCACAAGACAACAGGGTCAGCTGGCCATCATGGCTGGCAGCATCCAGAGTTGCGG
>JABDLQ010000100.1 GCA_013002925.1 Gammaproteobacteria bacterium
CCGCCAATCCTGTCGTTTGCAGCGTGCGATAATAGGCCTCTTTTAGCCCATACCCCTTATTCAACTGCATCTGCAGCTTGCTGTAAATATAGATGCCGTAGTCGACACCGATGCCTACGCCAAGCGCGATAACCGGCAGCGTGGCAACTTTCACCCCAATGCCCAAAAATGCCATCAGCGCCTGCGCCAGCACAGAGGTCAGGGCCAGTGGCAAAATGATGCATAACACGGCACGCCAGGAACGGAACGTCAACAGCACCAGGAAACTCACCACTGCGTAGACCAGGGCCAGCATCTGGTATTGCGCTTTGGAAATCACAATGTTGGTCGCCGCTTCAACCCCGGAGTTGCCGGCTGCCAATTCGAATCTGACCTGCTCGTTGTTGTATGTGGCGGCAAACTCTTCGGCGGCCGCGACCACGTTGCTGAGGGTTTCAGCTTTGTGATCATTTAAAAACACCAGAACCGGAACCATGCTGCAGTCCGTATTGAGCAACATGCTGGGCACTCTAGACAGCGAATTATTCAACACGTACTGATTGCGACTCAGCGTATGCCATTTTGGATTACCCTCGTTCATGGCCATGATCACGAGTTTTGAAAAATCCACCAGGGAAGCAACCGACTGCACCCCATCGACGTCGCTCATAACTTCCTGAAAGCGATCAATGGTGCTGAGTGTCGCATATTCGGTACATGTCCCGGCAGGTGTCTGAGCCATGACCACAAACACATCGGTGCCCGTAGAATAATTGGCCGTCAGGAACGCGCTGTCACGGTTATAGCGTGAGTCAGCACGCAACTCCGGAGCCCCGGCATCCAGATCGCCGATCTTGAGATTACTGCCAAAAACCAGGCCGATGCCAAACAGCACCGCGGCGCCGACAATCAGACCCTTTGCGCGTTTTGGTTCGGTAAAACGAGCAAAAAATGGCCAGATCCTGGAAGGTTTAGCGCGCTGGGTGTCCAGAAATTTCATACACCGATCGGACAGACCGGTGTATGAAAGAATAATTGGCAGCATCACGAGGTTTGTTAAGATCAGTACCGCCACGCCGATGCTGGCAGTCAGAGCAAGCTCTTGAATAACCGGAATCTCGATGACCATTAACGTCATGAAGCCGATGCCATCGCTGATCAGCGCTACCATCCCCGGAGTAAACAACGCACGAAACGTGTTACGCGCCGCATGCTCTGCGGGCGCACCAAAATAATAGCGCAGCCCGACGTTATTGATGATCTGGATGGAATGGCTCATGCCGATTGCAAACACCAGGAACGGCACCAGCATCGAATACGGGTCGAGCCCAAAACCCAATGCTCTCAGCAGACCCAATTGCCAGATCACGGCAATGGTGGAGCACACCAGCGGTACCAACGTTGCAAAGATACAGCGCGAGTAATAGGCCAGCATGACCAGAGTAATCAAAAAGGCAATGCCAAAAAACATCCCGACCAGCTGCGCGCCATCAATCAAATCACCGACAATCTTCGCGAACCCGGTGATGTGAATCTTGATCGTGTCGCTTTGGTACTTGTCACGGATCAGTGTTTCCAGATCTCCCGACAGCCGATGGTAATCAAGCTTTTCGCCGGTCTCAGGATTCACCGAAGTCAGCGGTGCCAGCACCGCTGCTGACCGGTAATTATTGGCGACCAGTCGGCCAACCTGACCAGATCGTTCAATATTGGCTCGTAATTGCGCCAGTGTTTCCGGTGACCCGTCATAGCTTTGCGGGATTACTGCCCCGCCGCGAAACCCCTCCTCGGTGACTTCGCTCCAGCGCACATTAGGTGTCCAGATAGATTGCAGACCGGCGCGGTCGACGCCTGTCACATAAAACACCTCGTCGGTAACCTGCTTGAGCGTTTCCTGAAATTCTTTTGTAAAAATATCGCCTTCAGTCGTTTCTACCACCACCCGCACTGAATTCCCAAGCGCTGCGAGGTCAGCACGGTTTTCGAGGTAATTTTCGATGTACGGATGTGACGTCGGGATCATTTTTTCAAAGCTGGCATCCGGACGCAGCTGACTCGCCTGCCATGCCAGTATTACGGTCACGATCAGCAGTATCGCCAGGACCACAGGCCGATTGCCAAACAACAGGCGCTCGGCGATGCGTTCAACATGTCCTGCGCGATGTTCGGCAGCGTTGGATCCGGGTTTGGAGTCAGGTGTTTGCGTCATCTTTTAATCGCCCCCGGTATCGCGATCTACGGCTTCGATGCCGCCCAGACCAGTTATGATCAAATCCCCGTTGCGCCTGGCGCTGATACTGCTGACAGTGTCAAGATAATCGGTCGCCAGTTCGCTGAAACTCTGCCCGAAGTCGGAACTAACGAGGATCGTACCACTGGCGCCACCAAGCAATAGTTGACCATCTTCCAGCACGGTGCCCCCCATGAGCGTCGCCTGGGCAGGAGAATCCGCCGCTTGCCAGGTTTCACCTTCATCGGATGATCGGTAAATTCGGCCGCGCAGCCCAAAGATCACAACGCTGCCATCGGGAGGGGTCAGGACCCCGAAAAAAGAGCCTTGATACGGAGAGTCAAGCGCCTGCCACTGTTCGCCGCCATCCACAGATCGAAACAGCTTGCCAGCTTCGCCGACCGCAAACAGCGCCCCGGAAACCGACTTGCCAATTCCGTAGATATGGAAACCGTCCGGGTTTTTCAACCGCCCGGATAACAGCGACCAGTTCTTGCCGGCATCACGGGTATGCAGCACCACGCCATAGGCGCCGGTTGCAAACCCCTCGGACGGGCTGAAAAAAATAACCGAAAGCAGCGGCGTGTTAATGCCCTCGTCTCCGAGTGTCTCCAGGTCTTCCAGTGCAAACTCGGCATCTTCGAGCGCATACTGCATTTCTTCTTGTGCGTCCGCGTCATCCAATGCGTCAAGCTGTTGCTGTAAACGCTCGATTTTGGCAGCTGCTGCCTGTTTCTGCATGTCTGCAATCGCCTTTCCGTCAAGCTGGATATTCCAGCTTGCACCGCGATCCTCACTGTGCAGAACGATACCTTCATGACCAACCGCCCAACCTGCGCTTGCAGAGGCAAACGCGACTGACGTGAGCATGACAGAGACGGGCACCTGGGCGTGCACCCAGGTTGACCCATCGTCATCAGAGTAGATGATGTGACCCTGCTCACCGATAGCAACCAGGCGGTCACCCGCCCGCGCAACATCATTGATAATGCTGCGCGGGGCTCTCGGAGAGGGTAATGCCGGTGCAAACGCCAGCGACTGGCTGTGCGTTGCTTCCGCACCAGAGGACTCCTGCCCTCCCTTTTCCGAGTCCGTCAAATCCTGGGCCACGGCGGCAGATGCCATGATCCATGCGCACCAGACGCAGGTTAGAAAAGTCTTCCGCAGGACCGGTTTATTCCAGCAATCAACCTCTGCCAGCTGCATCACATTACTTACGGCCGGAACGACGTAGCGCTGCCGGCGTGTATTCACGTTCAGTCGCCGGATAGTTCCATTCGTAGCTGTAGCCCGGAAGTTCATTGTCCAGACCGTTTGTCAGCAGCCGACCTGAAATCAGGTCATGCGTTGAATTCATCTGGGACCATGGCACCTTGACGTGATAGTGCGTCATCGCGTGTGCCTCCTTGACACGCCACAACTCGCCGCGACCATCGTACTGGTCCGCAACAGCGATCTGCCATTGATCTTCGTCAACGTAGAAAACACGCTTACCGTATATGTGCCGTTCACCCGGTTTCAGCGTAGCTTCCACGACCCATACCCGATGCAATTCATAGCGCAGATAGTCCGGGTTGATATGTCCAGGCATGATGATATCCGAATACTTGAGCTTCTTATCTCCAATCCTGTATGAGTTATACGGGATGTACAGCTCCTGTTTACCAATCAGTTTCCAGTCATAGCGATCCGGTGCGCCGTTAAACAAGTCCAGATCATCGGCGGTACGTAATCCATCCGACGCAGTCCCAGGACCGTCGTAAGCGACATCCGGTGCCCGCCGTACACGCCGTTGACCGGCATTGTATATCCATGCCGCACGCGGCTCTGCTACCTGGTCGATATTCTCATGCACAAGCAACACATCACCTTCGAGCCGCGCTGGAGCTTTAATTGTTTGCTTGTAGAAAAACAGGCGGTTCGGCGGTGCGCCCTCGAGCACCCGACCCCATGTGATCTGGTCTTCGAACACGACCGGACTAAACGCGCCGTTGGTTTGCACAGGGATCTGCGTGTAAATGCGTTTCAGACTGCCGCCGCGATAGCGCAGAATGTGGTTCCAGACCACCTCCAAACCGCTTTTGGGAATCGGAAACGGGAAATCAGACTGAATGTTCTTCAGTCCATTGCCACCACCTACCATTTCGGCAGTTACCGCGCCCGCTTTCACTTCTTTATACACTGACTCAGGGTAAGCCGCCGTACGTCGGGTTTTAAACACAGGCATCTTTGCTGTGTCCGGATAACGTTTTAAGACAGCAATCTGTCCGGGTGACAGCTTGTCGGCATATTCCTTGAAATTTTTGGCGGTGATGGTGAACAGGGGCTGATCATCCGGGAATGGATCAATCAGCGGCTCACCGGCCTTGTAACCGGCAGGCGGTTCTTTCATACCCCCGGTCCACTCGGGGATCGTACCGTCTTCATTACCGGCTTTCTCGGCACCCATGGGTGTGAGCTTGTCACCACCCAGCGCTGCTGCTTCTTCAGCAGAAATGGCCGCGCTGACGTTCGTGCATATCAGGCACACGACCAGAAAACTAATTGCGGCTGTCAAAAATCGTTGCATGTTTCTTCCTCGTTAATTCAATCTTAAAACGTGACATCAAAACTCAATGACACAAAATCGCGGTCGGTTTGGGTATTCCATTCACCGCCACTCAGCACTGTATATGAAAAGCTTGCGGAGTATTTGTTCAGATATTCTCCTTTTAGCCCAACACTCAACGCCTTACGGCCTTCCAGAAAGTTGGGATTCGGTGAATTGCCGTCCACATCATGTGCCCACGCCAGGTTGGGGGTCAGATTTATCCCGGCAAACGCATCATTATAAGTGAGTCCTCCTCGTATGCGGTATCCCCACGACGTATCCGTCACGAAACCATCCACCTTGCAGCTGGACGGATTAATATTGGCCGCTCCAATAATAACCGTGGCCGGAAACCCTGCGGGGGTTCGGTAGCCACCTTCGCAGGTGAGAAAATCCCCCGGTATCGGAATACCGAGCTGAGTCACCGGAATCGGATCAAAAGCATTGCCCCAGTTCGAAGACCGGCCATAACGCAAGTCGGACTGCGACGCCAGGGATCCCACAAAATTGGCGCCTACTTCAGCCGCCACCGACAATCGACTGGCACCCATCACCCGGTCGAAAAACTTGATCACCGTAAGCTGAGCCTGGGTCACGGGCAACCGATCAAATCCGTTTACCAATGCGCCGGGCGCTGCTGCCTGAGCGCGTACTGTCAACGGACTGTAGGGTGCCCCGCCTACGGCTGCCGCCAGCAGATCATTGGTGTTCAGCTGGACCGGCTCTTCCGGCCTGTAGCTGATTTCACCGGACACTGCATAACCAGCGACATTGGTAGCAAAGGTGGCCCCGTAGATCTTGATGTCTTCCGGAAACTCTACGGTGTAGGTAGGATTGCCACCCAGCGGGTTGCCGGGAATGAAAAGTGTTCCGCCGGGATTGGACGAAACGTTGCCGCTAAACAAAGGAAAACGACTGTGTATATTAATGAAATAGGCACCAAATTCGGTGCCGTTCAGATTTTCCGCAAAGTAGCGCATGGCAATCCCGAATTGACCATTATCGTCCGGATCCAAATCGGGGTTGCGAGAGATTGAGAATACCCCCAACGCGGCCCTGTCGGGTACAAGAGTGGTTATAACCACGCCGTCACAGCCCCCCGCAGCGACGTCTACGCTGGAAAAATAAGTGCCGCATCCGTCTACCACAGTTTTTTCCCAGTTTAGCTGATAGAACGCTTCCAGGCTCAGGTTATCCGTAAGACCGGCTGACATTGAGAACATATTCAGCGGCAGCAAGCCTTCCTTGATTTCTGCACCCGGGCGCCGAAATGCCGAAACATCTACCGGGTTTATCGAATTCACTCCGTTTTGTATAAATGTGCTTTCGCCCCAGCTCAGCACCTGTCTACCGAAACGCAGGTCCAGCGGGATGTTATCACCTAGAAAAAAACTCGCATAAAAATAGGCATCCAGAAGTTCCAGCCCACTCGCTTTGGCAAAATCATCGAAACCCGAATCATCAAGTCTCTCGTTTGGCCGATATCTGTTCAGCAAATTCCCATGAGCACGACGGCCTTCTTCCAACTCTTCGTCGTACCAGTATTTGAAGCGCACAAAGGCGCCCATATTTTCGCCGCTGATCTGCAAATCATGGCTGCCCTTGACAATGAGCGAGTAAATTTCACCCTGATCAAAATTGAGGTTGCCATCATCGGCGGTGCTTGACGATGCCGATCCCGCCACATTAGGCATCCCCGTTGCATTTGCCGAGGTTACCAGTCGCGAATCACGGTTTTCAACTCGCCAACTCGAGCCCACGGAAAGCTGTGAGCTAAACGTCACATCTGCACCGCCCAGTTTGAATTCTGCGCCTGTTACACCTGGTGCAGCAAAAAATGCAGCAAAAAGGAATGCTGCACTCACCGCCAGATAGCCGCCGAAGTAAGTCTTGTTTGTCATTTAAGTCCCCAAAAACTTTGTTGCAGGAGAAAACCGATATGTTGCCACGCATGACCTCCCATTGATACACTCTCGCCCACCCCGTCGCCAGTGGATAGCGCAGATTACACTAGCTTATCAACGGAAAACACGTATAGCCAACCTACGATACATTACGGTCCAATAGAACCCGCCGGGTTTGGTCTTCAATGACCGGGAAGGCGGACTCAATCACACAGGAGAGGACGATGACTAAAGAGCTGACAGCCAGTGAAAAGGCAGTTGCAGACGCGCGTAAGATGTTTCTCAAAAAAGCGAAGCAAACTACCGACAAGTTAACCAGGGAGCGCAAGCGCATGATGCGCGATATTTCACGCCTTTCCAAAAGAGCCAAGCGCAGCCGTGAACAGATGCAAAAAAAGGCACAAAGACTGGCAAAAACCACCTCGAAAAAAGTGGAAAAAGAACTCAAAGCCCAAATGGATAAGCTCGATAAAACCATCAAATCTGCCCGCGCTGACGCCAGTGAACTGCGCAACGACCTGAACGTGGTGCGAGAGGACCTCAAGAGCGCCAGAAATCACCTGGCCCACGCTTTGCACATTGACAAAGCGATGAAGCAGGTTGAGAAAAAAATGCAGTCATTGTTGAAGCCCAAAAAGAAAGTAGCGCGCAAGAAGAAAGCAACAAAGAAAACGGCTGCCAAAAAGAAAACCACCAGGAAAAAAACCGCAGCAAAGAAAAAAACCACAAAGAAGAAAGCTACGAAAAAGAAGACCGCCAGAAAAACCACCCGGCGTAAAGCTGCAGGCAAGAAGAAAGCCGCCTGATTGATCGGGACACACGGACCATGACGCAGGGGCGCAGTTTTCCGGTGCCGCTGCGTTTTGGTCTGATTCAGGGAGTGTATCCTTACATACCTGTAGCTGTAATGGTCGGGGCTTCACCAGGCGCCTACCGTCAGGTCGGCTTGCGCCCTCCCAAAGACCGCCTTCGCTCAATACGAACACCACCAGAGTTCTCACTCCGGAACCATCATCAGATGGCCCTCGTCCACAACCTGTCATCAATGGCTCTGTGCCCGACACGTTTAAAGAGGATCCCGCAACGACAATGATTTACAACCGACGTCAACTCATAAAGCTACTGAGTCACGCTACCGTTGCGGGTGCCTGCTACCCATTGCTGGCAGGTTGTACCACAGACTTCCGGGCTCCACGCGCATCGGCAGACTTTGCAGCGCTGGCTGATCGTTTTAACGGGACCGTATTGCTGCCTGCGTCAAAGAACTACGACTCCTCGCGCAGGACCTTTAGTTTTAATCCGCGGACAGACCGGCGTCCGGCAGCGATTGCTGCCTGTAAAAACGAGTTTGATGTCGCCACAGCTGTGGAGTTTGCCCGTGCTAACGAACTTGAGATCGCAGTGCGCAGTGGCGGTCATGATGTGCTGGCGGCTTCTACCTGCAACGATGGTCTGCTAATAGATCTTGCGGAACTCAACTCGATTCAGCTCGACGCCAACCGCGCACTTGCGATCACAGGTCCGGGTGCCAGTGCAGGCATGCTGGACCGGGCCATGGCAGATCGTGGCCGAATGCTTGCCCTGGGTTGCAACCCCCAGGTGGGTGTTGCAGGTCTGACACTTGGCGGCGGCCTTGGTTGGTTTGCAGGCAGCCTGGGCGCTACGTGCGACAATCTGCAACGAGTGCGGGTCGTGACAGCCGATGGCCGCATTGTGACCGCCTCCGAAACCGAAAACCCGGATCTGTTGTGGGCTTTGCGCGGTGGTGGCGGCAACTTTGGCATTGTTGTCGAACTTGGGCTGGTCGCACACCCGCTCGATACGGTAACCGGCGGCTACCTGTGCTTCGACGGCGGCAAGCTGCCGGAATTTCTGCGGTTCTATCGCGACTACATGGCAGCAGCGCCGGACTCGCTGGATGTCGAAGTCGCGGTGATGGCGCCGTCGCGCCGTTTGATTGTCGTCATGACAAGTGTTCTTGGCGATGCGGATAAAGCACGGCAGGTATTGGCACCACTACGTGCATTCGACAAACCTTTGGCAGACGGGTTAAGAACGGTGCCCTATCCGGGTGTGGTGGCGCCAACGAACGAAGTCAGTCAGTTATTCCGCCCCGATTCGAACAGCGCAGATGAACCCAATGACGCACCTGGTATTCAATGGCTCGGTGGCAGCCTTGGAGAACTTGACGACGCAACGATTGCAACAATCGTCGAACAAGTTGAACGGGCGCGGGGTGGATGGGCTTTTAACGTTGGTCACCACATGCATGGAGCAGTCTGCCGCACTCCTGCCGCGGACTCTCCGTTGCCGCGACCGCGTGGTACATTCACTTATCACTTTGCCACCTGGTGGGGCAGTGCCGCGAGCGCACCGGCCCGAATGGCATGGGTTGACGGTGCTGTTGACGCAATGCGCAAACACGAGACTGCAGCTTACGTGAACTATCTGTCGACGGATCACCCTGCTGCGGTTGAGCGCGCCTATGGTGCAAACTATGCCAGGTTACAGGACATCAAGCGCCAATATGACCCTGACAATATATTTCATCGAAACCGCAACATCGAGCCGTAGCTGTCGGTCATGAAGACCTGACCTGAAACCACGGTTCCGATAAACCCGGTAGCCATGGTTCACCAGGGTCAATCTGCAGATTTTACTTCTGAATACCCGATCGGGCGGCGCTGATCGCCTGCTCGTAAATGGCATCCAGTGTCGCATTGACACCAAGGCAGTTCGAAACCACTTCCACTGCCCAGTCCAGATACTCTTGTTTGCGCTCCAGCGCCCAATTGTGTGGTGGAGATTTTACGATGTCGCGAATATTGCACGTCTTGTCAGCAATTTTTAGCTGCTTCGCCGATGCTGACGCAGTTTTGGCATGTTCAATCTGCAGCCGTTTACGCTCGGTTTTTTCCAGACTTTTGTCATCGGTAACTTCACCCACAATGGTAGCAATGTCGCTACCAAATTCCCGTTCAAGTTCCTCGTACTCCGTCGCGGTATCTTCAATAGTGTCGTGGAGCAGGGCCGCCGCAAGCAGCGCCTCATCCTGCACGCCGGACTCCGCCAGCAGACAGGCGACTTCCAACGGGTGATTGATATAAGGTGACGCCTCGACGTTCTTGCGGCGTTGATCGCGGTGTTTGTCCGCCGCAAACGCTGCTGCCTTTAGCACGACAGCGACATTGACTGTTGTTGGTTTCATATCCTTCTCCTGAGGTGTAATAACTTCTTGCAAAAAACATCAAAAGTCATTCTAAAAAATCCGCCCTGTCCAACCAAAATTTAAAGCTCGATAGTGGCGTCGTGATCTGACAAACCAGTCAGATGCGATCGCAACGGAATGTCTATTTGTTCTCAAAGCTGTGATTCGGTCGATCGCTGATCGACCGAATCAGCAATCGAACGTTTTGAATTAACCGGACAACCCCTCCGGGTTTGCCAATCAGTCGTTGTTCCAGAATTTCAGAATTCGACAACCTCCTGATTCAGGCCGGTCGCCCTTACTCAAACCCTCACCCGGTGTGGGCACGGTCTGGTCGCCCCCACGGGGATTGTCACCATTGATATACTCACCGCACCTGCACACGACGGCGCTGCGGTGCGCCGACACAACCGCCAACAACGCCTTTTTTGAAACTCAACTCTTTGTCGGGTTTTTACCAGGAAGGATCTTCAAAGGTTATTCAGGTGGCCCAAAACGGTCGCCACAGAAAGATTCACTGCGTCGGTCTGCTCCTGTGCTTGCAGGGGCTAGCTGATATACGGTCGGATCACCGTACACCATGCCGACACGAATAGTTTAACAGATTGGTCAACCTGTGTATTGTCACGGGGCCGGGTCGCGCGATGTTTTCGTCATCATGAGAGCCTGAGCAAGTCCTTCAGGGT
>JABDLQ010000129.1 GCA_013002925.1 Gammaproteobacteria bacterium
AAAGAGGGGCATCCGGGCGAAGCCCCTGAGTGGAGTACGGGGGCGTAGCCCCCGCGGTTATCTTTTCATGCTCTCGTAAAACTCATGATTGGTTTTGGTATCTTTTAGTTTACCCATTAAGAACTCAACTGCAGCAATCTCGTCCATTGGGTGCAACAACTTGCGTAAG
The DNA here is from genome assembly GCA_013002925.1 of Gammaproteobacteria bacterium. GTDB lineage: Bacteria > Pseudomonadota > Gammaproteobacteria > Steroidobacterales > SZUA-146 > SZUA-146. Next base: position 170 of record JABDLQ010000129.1, read on the forward strand.
ATCCAGATTTTTGCCAGATCTTCCGGATCCGTGAGCAATTCTTCTTTGCGGGTACCCGAGCGGTTGATATTAATTGCCGGAAAGACCCGTTTTTCAGCGATGCGCCGATCCAGGTGCACTTCCATGTTACCAGTGCCTTTGAACTCCTCAAAAATCACGTCATCCATGCGCGACCCTGTATCTACAAGCGCTGTGGCAATGATCGTCAGACTGCCGCCCTCCTCGATATTACGCGCAGCCCCGAAAAACCGTTTTGGACGATGCAGGGCATTGGCATCAACCCCACCCGTCAACACCTTACCTGAAGATGGCACTACCGTGTTGTATGCGCGTGCCAGCCGGGTAATGGAATCGAGCAGGATCACGACATCCTGTTTATGTTCTGTGAGGCGTTTGGCTTTTTCAATCACCATTTCGGCGACCTGCACGTGACGACTTGCCGGTTCATCGAAGGTGCTCGATACAACTTCGCCCCGCACAGAGCGAGCCATTTCTGTCACTTCTTCCGGACGCTCATCGATCAACAAAACGATCAGTCGACAATCAGGATGATTATGCGTAATCGAATGGGCTATGTTTTGCAGCAATATCGTCTTACCAGCTTTCGGCGGGGATACTATCAGCCCCCTTTGTCCTTTGCCGATGGGCGCTGCCATATCGATGATGCGGGCAGTCAGGTCTTCCGTACTACCGTTGCCAATTTCCATTTTCAGACGCTGGCGCGGAAATAATGGTGTGAGGTTTTCGAACAACACCTTGTTGCGGGCGTTCTCCGGTTTGTCCATGTTGATCTGACCCACCTTCAGCAAGGCGAAATATCGCTCTCCTTCTTTCGGAGGGCGGATCAGACCGGAAATTGTGTCTCCGGTGCGCAGACTAAAACGTCTGATTTGGCTCGGGGATACATAGATGTCATCCGGGCCTGCGAGATAGGAGCTGTCAGCGGAGCGTAAGAAACCAAATCCGTCCTGTAAAATTTCCAGCACCCCATCGCCCCAGATGTCTTCACCGTTTTTCGCCTGTGCCTTCAAAATGGCAAAGATAATATCCTGCTTGCGCAGCCGGCCGGTGCTCTCGAGCTCCATCTCATTGGCTAACTCAACCAGTTCTGAAATGGGTTTTTGCTTGAGGTCACTCAGTTTCATTGCTGATTCACTCAGCGCAAGTTCCTCTTCGCCGACTGTCTGCAGTTCTTCACTGTCGTAGTCGTCCTTTTTGGGCCGACGCTTGCGCCGGGATTTGTTGCCTTTAGGGCCGGAATCCGCGTTACCCCGTTTTCCGCCTTTGCCACCACCCGTACGACCCGCACCACGTGCGGTACTGCCCAAATAACCTCTCATAATGCGTCTTCCAGAATTCCTGCGATTTCCGTTTTGGATACCACGCCAACTTTCTGCCATTCAACATTGCCGTTTTTGAACAGTAACAATGTGGGTATGCTGCGAACACCGTATTTCGACGGTGTCTGCCGACTGTCGTCCACGTTGTGTTTGACCACGCGGACACGGCCCTCATAATCTGTCGCAATTTCATCCAGCACTGGCGCAATCATCTTGCACGGTCCGCACCACTCTGCCCAAAAGTCGACAAGCACAGGCGTGTCGCTTTCAATGACATCTTTTTGAAACGCGTCATCAGACGTGTGAATTATAGTTGAAGCGGTTTTGTTGGGATCTTGTGTATCGCTCACTGCGATGGTCCTCCGATCAGGGGTTTGCCAAATGTAAAGATAGTCTGAAAGCCGTTGTGTTCCGGTTGCTATTGAATCAGAAAGAAGCAGGAATTTGGTTTCAACAGTGACGGCGCGTACCGGATGAGGCACAATGGTCCGATAATTCTTAAGCGCTCTGTCGGGTAGTCTCCTCGCGACCGGGTTCAGCGAGGCCATATGTATAAACGATATTTTGAAAGCATGGACAGCATTTTGCAAGCTTTTTTCCCGCATTATTCGCAAATTCTGCGCCCATGAGCACTACACATCTGTCAAAAGTGGCATTTACCACTCTGGATCTACACCCCGATGTGATGACCGGAGTAACCTCTGCCGGATTCGAGTATTGCACGCCGATCCAGGCTCAGGCCCTCCCTGATGCACTCCAGGGACGTGACGTTGCCGGTCAGGCACAAACGGGCACTGGCAAATCTGCTGCTTTTCTGCTGGCGACATTCAATCGCCTCCGAACCCGCCCGGCAGCTGACGGGCGCCGCGCAAACGACCCACGCGCCATCATGCTGGCACCCACGCGAGAACTGGCAATCCAGATTTTTAACGATGCCGAAATTCTCAATAGTGGCTGTGGTTTTCGTCTGTGTCTGGCATTTGGTGGCACAGATTATGAAAAACAGCGCACCGCGATCAGTAATGGGGTCGATATTTTAATTGGCACCCCGGGCCGTCTGATCGATTATTTCAAACAGAAAGTTTATAGCCTGAACCACGCCGAGGTGTTGGTGCTGGACGAGGCAGACCGGATGTTTGATCTGGGTTTTATCAAGGATATACGTTATGTCATGCGGCGACTGCCGCCGCCCACAAAACGGCTGAACCTGATGTTTTCAGCCACATTGTCGCATCGTGTTCTGGAACTTGCTTATGAGCACATGAATGATCCTACCCTGATCCGCGTGGAAGCCGAGTCTGTCGCAGCGGACAGGATAAAACAGGCCGTTTACTATCCTTCCAATGATGAAAAATTACCGTTGTTGATTGGATTATTGCGCAAAACTGACCCAAGCCGCACCATGGTTTTTGTGAACACCAAGCGCGCAGCAGAGATGGTACAGGCAACGCTGCAGGCCAATGGCTTCAGCGCACTGGCAATCTCAGGTGATGTCCCGCAAAAGAAACGTATGACGATGCTGAAAAAGTTCCAATCCGGCGATCTGCAGATTCTGGTCGGCACCGACGTCGCGTCACGGGGACTGCATATCGACAACGTCAGTCATATTTTTAATTACGATCTGCCGCAGGATCCCGAAGATTACGTTCACCGCATAGGCCGCACAGCACGTGCCGGGGCGCATGGAGAAGCAATAAGTTTTGGTTGTGAAGACTACGCCCAGTCATTACCCGACATCGAGAAATTTGTGGGCTACACAATTCCGATGGTGCACGTAGAACCTGAAATGCTTGCTGAATACACCCGGGGCAAGCCAGTCCGGCGCAAACCACGCTCCGGCGCCGGCAAATCACGCGGAAATTTCAAAGGCCATGCGAAAAAGACACCCGATAAACGCAGGCGACGGCCGCCGCGCAAAAACGCCTAACCGCGCTCCATGGCAGCGGCGATCTCAGC
>JABDLQ010000187.1 GCA_013002925.1 Gammaproteobacteria bacterium
CGTCATCAAACAACAACACAGCACCCTGTGCAGTAGGCAACGGCGGTTGCCGATCACGGTTATCAGGAAACACGGTCACGGTTTTCGTCGCAAGTCCGAGGCCATCGATCCAGGCACAGCGATTGAAGTACCCGCAACCTTGCCGTTCCAGGTACACATCTTCAAGCAAAGGCGGCGGTAATTGATGGCCGCTGGCAATGGCCCCGGTCATCGCGGTCCAGCTCAGGTGGGGTTCTACATCTGCAGTGGTTATAAACGGAGTGGAAATGACAAGCTCATATAGTTGCTGCTGATGCGTCATGATATAAACTGGGCACTGGCAATGCCAGTACATCGGCTAGTATTCATCACGGCTGAGGAAGTAGTGTTATGCGCTATCTTTATTTTTCACGGCGGTCACTCCGATATTTGTCAGGACTAACAGCAGTGCTGCTTTTTGCTTTGTCCAGCGGTTGTGGCACTGCAAAGAACACGCTTGCAGAGACAGCTGCGACGGAACGTGTACCCTCCACGCCGCAACAGCACTGGCGGGTGCTTGAATCAATGATCGATGTAGAGGCTTCGCCCGGAGAAGTATGGAATGACTGGAGTACGGTCGAGGGGCAGCAAGAGATCTTTGCGGCTCGCGTCATACTGAACCTGCAGCCGATGGGTTTGCACGAAGTGTGGTTTCTCCCGGATGCGCCCGCCGGCCAGCGTGGGCATGAAAACGGGCGTATCGTCGGGTGGCAACGCCAGAAAATGTTGGCGTTTACCTGGACCATGCCGCCCTACATGCCGATGATTCGGCCCCATCAGACGTTTGTACAGGTATTTTTTGAGCCGCTGGACAACGAACGTACACGCATATTTTTGTACCACACCGGTTTCGGAACAGGCCAGGAATGGAACGAGGGATATGATTATTTCGCCAAGGTCTGGCCCGCGGTGCTGGCAGGTTACTCCGAAAAAAAGACCGGCTCGTGAATGGATCGCAGGGGCAGTTGAGCCGGCCGCCCGGGAACTAAATGACACGTGCGGGCTCGCAAAGAAATACTGCTTAAAAAAACAGGACATCACGATGCGCAGACTCTTCTTGCGAACGGCAGCTATTGTGTTTGCATTGCCCGTGGCAGCGGCGACTGCAGACAACGACCGTAGTGCTGCAGATGGCAGTGCTGACCACAGGGAGGTTGTACTGCTTATCAACAACATCGCGCAGATCCGCGAGCAATCGGGTGTCGCAGCGGTGGGCCTGGCGCTGGTGCGGGGCGCTGATGTGTTATACAGCGGCGGTTTTGGCGTGCTTGATCTCGAATATAGCGACGCTACCACCGAGGCTAAAACTCCAGCCAAACACTCGGTCAAATCCAGGCCTGCCGTCCCGGCGGCAGTTGCGATCGCAGCCAATACCGCAACTGCGACCACGAAAGAAGTCCCCGGTGAAATCACAAGGCAGATCAAAGGTAACACCACACATAAGAACATCGGTGAGACGGTAACTGCCGACACATTGTTTCGTGTCGGCTCCATCACAAAGTCATTTACCGGTTTGACGGCCCTGCGCCTGGCTCGCCATCACAAGGGTTTGCTGCAGTTACAAGCGACTGCCGTGATCGATAACGTGGTACAGGATCCGTTCAACGAAACGCCTGTCACGTTACAGGCCCTGCTCGAACACACAGCCGGGTTGAACGATCTGAGTCAGGCCGAATTTGATGTTCAGGATGCGGACATCACATTTGCTGAGGCGCTTAACGTGTCACCCCGAACCCGGGTGCTCAAATGGGCGGCCAACCGGCATTCGTCATACAGTAATGCCGGCTACGGAATTGCAGGCTATATGCTTGAGAAAGTAACGCACAAACGTTACGAGGAACTCGTCCATGAACAGCTGCTGGCACCGTTAAACATGAACGCTTCCGGATTTTATCTGGCAGCCGGCGGGCCACCACTGGCGGTCGGTTATAACAGTGATGGAGTGTCGCGTCTCCCATACTGGCACATGATTTATCGCTCGTTTGCCGGGTTGAATTCGACGCCGCGTGATATGGCCAGATTTCTATCTGCATTGCTGACAGCGGGTACCGGCGATTCGACGTGGTTGACAAAGGCAGAACGGCAGCGATTCGAAAATCCGCAGACGACATTGGCGGCTCGTACTGGTCTGGACTACGGCTATGGCCTGGGCAATTATCACTGGTTTCGCAAAGGCGCGCGCTTTCACGGCCATGGCGGCGATGCAGACGGCTATCTGAGTCACTACGCTTACAATCATGAATCTGGTCTTGGCTACTTTGTCGTGATCACAGCGTTCAAACATCCGGTGCTAAGAGCAATGCGCGACGAACTGGAAGATTTTATTGCCGGGCACACGTCCCCGGTTACAGCGCCAACGCATCCGTTGGAACCGGCCCAGCTCAAGCAGTGGACAGGGCAATATGCACCTGTCACGCAGCGCTTTGGTGGTGCACCAGCGGGTGCTGCAACATTGGAAATCAGGCTGGTCAATGGGCAACTGGAAACCCGCCATGAGGATATTCAGCATGCCCTGATCGCGGTGTCAGAGCGGCATTTTCGCCGTGAGTGGCAGCCGCAGGCAACGTATGCCTTCATTGTTGATGGTGACGATACCTACCTGCAGGGCGACCTGGGCAATTTCAAAAAAATCGGCACGCGCGGTCGTTAGCGGCGTTTTGTCATTCCGCTTTAACGGCCCTGATAACCAAACACCTGCACCCGCGGCGTGACTTGTTGTGCAGCATGCATTCCACCGACCGTTATTACACGGTGAGCGTCGATCAACAGTCCACGATGATCCATGGATGGCATTGCCATCGAGCCGGCATGCCGCCAGTTACCACCGGTTACATCAAACAACAAAAACCCGGACTCCGGTTCGGCCGGTTCACCGTTGTAGCCGATACCATTGTAGTTGTAGGGGTTGGTGCTGCCTCCGGCGAATAACACGCCGCCAAATGTGCTGCTGCCGCCAGCCGCCATACGATAGCGCGGCTTTCCCGGATGCGGATGTATCGGCCGCCAATCGATTGTGCGCGGCTGCGCCTGGTCAATGGTGCCTGCAAAACATGCGTTATCCATGACAAATTCCCGTTTGCCAACTGCACGGATGCGAATTTTTACGCCGTCGCAAATGACCATTTGATTGGCAACGATACCGCCGGCATGACCAAAAACCGGGTTACCGGGATAGGGGGTCGCCTGCGCCCACAGGTCCTCCTGAATATCGTACATTTGCACCAGGTTCACATTGCCCTTGTCATGCCAGCCGCTGACCAGATAGATGTAGCGCTGCGAGTAGGTGACCGCCACCGCATCGTCTACCGGGACCGGCATATCTGACAGGCGTTCAAAATGATCGGTGCGCGGATCATAGCGATGTGCATACGGTAGCGACACTTCGCTGTGATCGGCCGCCACTGTGTAGCCGCCAAACACGTAAGCACTGTCATTTACGGCGACGGCAACAGCCGCCAGGCGACCCCGGCCATCGGGAATAGTGGATTTACGTTGCCACTGGTCAGCGCCAGGAGCCAGAACATAGGTGTGGGCCAGCGTGTCGTGCCACTGCTTGCCTTCAGCCAGGCCGCCAAAACTCATCAGCCAGGCGCCGTTCTCGATCGTTACCATGGCCACCGCGTTGTTGGTGACAGGTACTGGCAGGGCCGGCAAAGTCTGGTTGGCGGCAAGCAACATCGGCGGCTTCCCGGCGGAATCGCCGGGTGCTCGTGCAGCCACCCCACCGCAGGCGAGCAGCGATGTCAGCAGACTGATCAGGGCAACCGTAGGCAGGCCTGACAGGAAAAATCGCTCAGGTGGAATGGCGCTGCGCATAAATGAATACCTTAAAATGCCCGGATAAATTTATTGTACGGTTGTCACCGTCAAGTGGCTGGATGCACTTCGACCAAGATCATCAACAACCAGAATATCAAACTCACCGGGCTGTGGCTGCCATAACAGTGGATTCTCACGCTGTGATTGCCCCACAAAACTGTCGTTGACAAACCAGAACAGGCGCTCAACGTCCGCGTCTACAGTCGCGGTCAACGGCAGCGGATTTTCTGCCCTGAATTCAGGTCGTATGTAATAACGCAGCGATGGTGCCGGCGATGTGATCCGGGGCGCAATGCCGGTAGCCGCCTGGCCATCGAGCGCGCAGCTATCTTCCCACGCAGGAGGGCGGCGCCGGGAGATACCGGCTTGTTGCTGTAACCTTGCAATATCAGAGGGCCAGAACTCAAAGACCTGTGTGCGGGTGTAGCCGGCATCGAAGTGGCAACTGCGCTTGCCTGTACGGCTATCGACAAGTATCGCGCGATGCACCGTGGAGACTCGAATAGGCGACACTCCCGGTATAAACCAACCGGGCTCGGTGGCAGGACAATGTCGACCCGGCAGATCGCCGGTGCCGGCACACACCGGCACCCGACGCAGGTTTAGCGCTGCGTGTGGCTCCCGCCCGTATTCGCCATCAGGCAAGCCGGCGGTAATGCGCTCGCTGAGTTCAAAAAATAACGGAGCCGCCGCCTGGCGCCCGATCAGTTCCGGATTACCGGTACCATCAAAATTTCCTACCCACACGACCAGTACGTACGGCCCGAGCACGCCGGCAGTCCAGGCATCCCGGTAGGCGTACGAAGTACCGGTTTTCCAGGCAACAGGAATCTTTGCGTGCGACCGACGGTTAGCAAACCGGTCCGGGCGCGGATTATTTCGCAACATATCAAGTACCAGGAAACTCGCTTCCGGACTCAGCAACGCTAAACCCTCATCCGCGGGCGGCGCGCTGTGCAGATAGCGAAGTGATTTGAGTCGTCCGCCGTTTGGCAGCATCGCATACAGGCGCGCCAGTTCTTCCATGGTCAACTCATTGCCGCCCAGTATCATCGCCAGGCCATAATGTTCGGCGCTCTTTAAATGGCCGACATCAGCCGCTTGCAAAAACTCATGAAATTGCCGGTAGCCGACTTGTGCAAGCAGCTCGATCGCGGGGACATTGCGGCTGTAGATCAGAGCCTCCTCGGCCGAGACGGGCCCCATGAAACCCCGGTCAAAGTTTTCAGGCGTATAGACGCCAAACCGTTTTGGCGCATCCTTGAGCATACTCATCGGGTGAATGATGCCCTCATCCATGGCCATGGCGTAGACGAAGGGTTTCAAGGTAGAGCCAGGTGAACGCTTTGCGCGGGTGCCATCCACCTGGCCTGCAATTGTCGCATCAAAAAAATCAGCGGAACCCACCGCTGCAAGGACTTCCATGGAGCGGTGATCAACCAGCATGGCGCTGGCATTGTGAATGCCAAAGCGGGTACGGCGCTCCAGGTAGCGATCAATAGTTTGCTCCAGCAGGTGTTGATACTGCAGGCTGACCGTAGTGCGATGGACTCCTGCGGCCACCCCTGGTTTTGCCAACAGCATTTGGGCGACATGGGGTGCGGCGAAAGGTAACGCGGTAGCCGGTCGAATGCTCAGGGGCAGTTCCAGTATCGCAAGTTGCTCACCAGTCAGTGGCGACTGTGCGTTCCAGATGTCCAGCAGGCGCGTACGCGCCGCCAGCATGTGGTTATGGCCCTGCGCAGAAACCGGGTTGCGAGCAACGGGATTCTGCGGAATCACGGCGAGAGCCGCGGCCTCTGACAGGCTGAGTTGAGCTGCCGGTTTTTCAAAGTAGATCAATGCGGCCGTGCCGAGCCCTTCGATGTTGCCGCCATAGGGCGCCAGGTTCAGATAAGCCTCCAGGATTTCATCTTTGGTGTAATGCCGTTCAAGCTGCAGCGCCCGTAGAATTTGCGTCAGCTTGCCGGGAATGTTGCGGGTATCCATGGCAAAGCGCAGACGGGCCAGCTGCATGGTGATGGTAGATCCCCCCATCACCCGGCTGCGCCGCACATAGGTAGACCAGGCTGATCTTGTCAGTGCCATCGGGTTAACGCCAGGATGACGGTAAAAGTGGCGGTCTTCGTACAACAAGGTAGCCCTAATCACATGTGCAGGAAAACCTTGCAGTGGCGTAAACAATCGATAGCGTTGGTCACCAGCTAAAGACAGGCGCATGAGTCTGCCGTCACGATCCTGCAACGCCGATGAAAACGAGTAGGGGGCATACAGCGCCGGTTTGGGACTCAACAGGATCGCGGCCAGGCCGACGACACCTGTGAAGGCAAGTGCGATGAGTAATCTGTACCGATGTTTCATGGTACGGGTGTCACCGTAAATCGTCCGGGTGCCGTCCGTGCCTGCAGGCTGCGATCATACATGGATCCTGCATACGCTGAGGGCACCGTAAAATCACCCGCACTGGTCAATTTTACACGATAACGAATTTCGGTAACGCTGCTGGTAAAGCTGCCATAAAACACGACACGATCTTCACGTATGTCGCGGTAGTCGGGGCGCCAGCGATTATAGCTGCCACGCAAGCTTTGGGTTTGCACCTCGAATCCCCCTGGCAGCATGTCGATCACCGCAACGTTGCTGCGCGTGCGGCCGGTGGAGCGTACTCTGAGGGCCACCGTCAGCTCCTGGCCAATTTCTGCCGTGCTGACTTCCTGGTTGTTGGCATCGAAATATTGACGATAGATCTCCAGACCTTCGGCAAGCGCATCAGCGGGCGGCGTGCGATCAAACCCACCTTGTGAAAGCACATGAAAAATACGCTGATCGCCACCGCCGCTGACCCTTACCTTGCGCAGGCTGTGACTGACGGCGGTGCGGGCAAACACGGCATTGTCCGATAGCTGTTGCGCGGTATCGCCGCTTATGTCTTCAATACGCAGTTGCGGTGCTCCCTGCAGTGCAAACACGCTGCGCGTGTATGCATTCAAGGCCATGATGGTGTATGCCGACGAGAGCGTGTTAAACCGGTTTTGCATGACAGGCGCGGTCAGTTTCCTGATGTCATCCGCCTGGATCGCGGACAACCGGTCGGGGAAATGGCGGGCTGTCAGGTACAGATACTGTGCGTCGCGTCCCAGTCGTGTATCAAAGTCACTGGCCATTTCCGTACCCTGACCCATCGTATACTGTCCGATCAGATCCTGTGCCAGCCCGGTAATCTGCAACTGGTGATAGCTTGACGCCATGTAAGCGGCCAGCAAATCCTCGCGCCACAATTCCTTGTGTGTGCGCTCAAGATGCTCATGCAGGTTAGTCAGAAAGTTGGTGGTAACGATGCCGTTACGGGTCAGCACATAGATGGCATAGGCGCGCAGGCGTGCTTTCACCAGTGACTCCGCCTCAGCGCTGGCAATGCGCCGCAGATACTCCAGCCCCGCGCGCAGCATGTCGCGTGGTACTGCCAGACCG
>JABDLQ010000199.1 GCA_013002925.1 Gammaproteobacteria bacterium
CATCGGACCAATGCAGATGGCACGGTCACTGACCTGGTATCGCCTATCGCATCGTTGATCAAGGCAGTGTTGACAATCTTTGTTCTCATGGCCGTGCTGCAGTTTTTTGGGCTGACCGATGTACTGGAACCCCTTAAGCAGATGGTCACCAAGTTCACCTCGGCGGTACCCAACATCGTGGGTGCAGGCATCATTACGTACGCCGGCTGGATCATTGCGAAGATCGTCTCCGAGCTTGTCGGTATTGCACTTGGTAAAGTCGATGAGCAATTGGCAGCCAAAACCGGTAACAGCGATCTCAAGGTGTCAAAATTTGGCAGCGCATTCCTGTTCGCCGCGATTTTTCTGCCGATCGTCGTAGCCGCGCTGGGCGTGCTCGACATCCCCGCTATTTCTGATCCGGCCTCCGCGATGATCAAAAAACTCATGGCAGCCGTGCCGAACATCATCGGCGCCGGGATCATTTTGCTGGTGGCCTATCTGGTGGCAAAGTTCGTGGTTTTCATGCTGTCCTCGTTACTGCGCGGTATGAACGCTGATGCCTTACCGGCCAAACTGGGCGCCCAGGGCCTGTTCACTGAAACATTTACATTAACCAGCTTTGTCGGTGGCGCGATTATGTTTTTCTCGATGCTCGCCGCTGCGACAGCCGCGGTAAATGTACTGGGAATCGACATTATCTCAACGATCTTCGCCCACGTCCTCGATTTCGGCGGTGGCCTGCTCATCGGTGGTGTCATTCTGATCATCGGTAACTTCCTGAGCACGATTGCGTATGACAAACTCAGCGCCAGTGGCAGTCGCGGTATGGCCAATATTGCCAGGGTCGCGATACTGGGCCTGGTACTGGCCATGGGTCTCAAGTCCATGGGTCTGGCCGACAACATTGTTAATATGGCGTTTGGATTTACCATCGGTAGCGTTGCCATTGCCACCGCGCTGGCATTTGGTCTGGGAGGCCGCGAAGCCGCCAAAACCGTCGCCAACAACTGGGCATCCAAAATAACCCGGCAGTAGTTCAAGGGTTTGAGTAACCGGAAAATGGGTCGGCTTTGCCGGCCCATTTTTTTGCCCTGAAACATGTTCGGTATCCCGTCGCACCATTATATTTGTCCAGACCCCTTGCTCTGGCGACCGAGTTTACGAGAAGCAGAAAGGTCCAGACTCCAGACCGGATGTCTGAGAGGCATCGCGCCCTGGTCGATTGCGGACACCTGACAACCCGATTTGTACTTTTGGGTATCAGGCATTCACTCGCGGTCCTCTGACAACCCGATTTGTACTCTTTATGGTCAGGCATACACCCAATAAACCGATCACCACCATTGAAAGTCTGGCCAGCTCCAGCGTCCCCCCGTCATCACTTAATTGGGTATAGAATGCGATGATGCTGTTCGTGCTGATCATCGTTACCCTGCTGTCCATGTGGGTCTGCTACCAGATCGCCCGGTCACGCAACGCCAACCGGCTTTACTGGGTCATAGCGGGGTTACTGTTCGGCCCGTTGGCCATTCCGTTCGCCTGTTTTGCAAAACCGGTCGCCGACCCCTGACAGACGTCAGCTGCATCAGAACTTGCCGTGGTTCGCCAACCGACCAAAGGTCAGTGCGTTCGCCTTTGATTCACCCGTGCAGAAGCAAGTCCCTGCATTATCCTTGTGCAAGCTTTTAGCTGTGTCACTGCTATACTAGCAACTGCATAATTGTGGAGACCCGCGATGACCTGGTGGGGATGGATGATCATTGGTGCTCTGTTGCTCGGTGCCGAACTGTTTGCCATAGATGCCCAATTTTACCTGGTATTTCTGGGCGTATCCGCGGTGCTGGTCGGAACGGCGAGCCTGCTGGGAATCGCAATGCCCGAGTGGGTTCAGTGGATGTCCTTCGGCGTGCTTTCACTGGTTTTCTTTTTTACGTTCCGCAAGAGTCTGTATGAAAAAATCAACCGTGGGGCAAAAGGGTTTCGTGAAAATGTTGCCGGAGACACGGTGACGATCAATGCGGACCTCGCGCCTGGCGCTGATGCCCGCGTGGAGCATCGTGGCACTAACTGGACCGTGCGCAACATCGGCGACACGACGATTGCAGGCGGAACGCGGGCCGTCGTGGTTAAAACAGACGGCCTGACATTGCACGTCACGGCCACCTAATTACTGGCGGGAAAATGGATATGGAATCACTCATCGTAGCCCTGGCGGTCGTTATTGTCGCCATCATCATACTGGTCAAAACGGCAGTCGTCGTACCACAACAAAACGCCTTTGTAATAGAACGTCTGGGCAAATTCAGCCGCACGCTGAACGCCGGTTTTCACATTCTGATTCCATTTATCGAGCGCATTGCCTACCGGCATAACTTAAAGGAGCAGGCAGCAGATATTGACGAGCAAATTTGTATCACAAACGATAACGTTCAGGTCGGTGTCGATGGCGTGCTCTATTTGCAGGTACTTGACCCCAGTCGCGCCTCGTACGGAATCGGCAATTATATGTTCGCGATTTCACAGCTGGCACAAACAACGTTGCGTAGCGAAATTGGCAAGATTGACCTCGACCGTACGTTTGAAGAACGTGGCACCATCAATGCCAACGTGGTTGCTGAACTGGATAAAGCGTCCGATCCCTGGGGCGTCAAAGTCCTGCGCTACGAAATCAAAAATATCAATCCGCCGCAGGATGTGCTGAGTGCGATGGAAAAACAAATGCGGGCTGAGCGCGAAAAACGCGCCGTTGTGCTGACGTCCGAAGGTGAACGCGATGCAAAAATCAACGAAGCAGAAGGCGATAAACAACGCGTAATCAAAGCCTCGGAAGCGAAGAAAACGCAACAGATCAACGAAGCTGATGGTGAAGCCCAGGCGATCCTTGCCGTAGCCAACGCGACCGCGGAAGGCTTGCGCCAGGTTGCCGCCGCCATGACCGCCCAGGGTGGTTCTGAAGCCATGCAGTTGCGCATAGCTGAACAGTATGTCGCTGAATTCGGAAACCTGGCAAAGACGGGCAACACCTTTGTGGTGCCGGCCAATCTGGCGGACCTGACGACAATGATTGCGCTGGCGACTGATATTGCCAAATCCAAGCCGTCAGTCTGACAGCCGACACACACGCTCCTCCAGGAGCCAGCCAGCAGCCCTCGGGTCGTCCACTTTTCTTTGGTGATTAATCCGGGTAACGCCGAAACCGGTTTCACCCGTTGTTGAAAAAAATGTTGCGCTGCGGTTAATGCCTTCCGGCAAAGATGAAATTGAACCAGGCGACCGCCTTAACAGACCGGCCCAAAGATCTAAGGCATTTACTCAAACGGTGCCGCTGTATTCCTGAATATCGTCAAACACCCTGCACCCTGATTACTAATATCAGAAGTCAGAAGTCAGAAGTCAGATGGCAGATTCCAGATACCAGATACCAGATACCAGATGTCTGATATCTGAACTCTGATACCGTTTGAGATTTTTCCCGGTAGCGTTATAGTCATTACCAATCCAAAACAAAGTCAGGCCTGGTTTATCCTGACCACATGCAGCCAATCCTGGGGGGATTAATTATGCCGGTTTCCTTGAGCAACGCCAAAGCAGCGATCCAGTCCATCAATAGCACCGGGTCCGGATTGTTTGATCTTTTGAAAAGAAACATAACGTTTCATGATGACAGTCATTGGTCCTATGAAAACGCCCAGGCGGCGATCGGTGCCGGCAAGGCAGTTTGTGGTTATTATTTTAAAGACAGTTTTAAGACTGCTTATGAACACAACACCAGCGGTGCACGCAAAGACCGGTTGAGTCGACGCGATAAAAAATCACAGTACAAACGCATCCAGGTGAACCAAAAACTGCCGGTCACCGCGATGGATTGCAGCAATATCGTGGTAGCGGCACTGAATGCCTCGAAGTCCGCCAGTTATAAACAAAGCAGCACACCCAACAGCCGGTTTTTATACATCGTCGAGATTCCGGACGGTTATGGTGGTGAAACGCTGAAGCGCAACGGTAGCAGCAGTGCCTGCCCGTATGTCGTACTGGTCGTCACGACGGGCACCAATTACCAGCTGACTACACATTTCCCGTGTGACCAGGCCTATTACGACCGGTTCAGCGATCTTACTTGATGCAGGGGATTTTCTTGAATTCGTTTTTCATCAGGTTCGAGCGCTTTTTTGTCTTCTGTGTCGGTAGACAGTAATGCATACCGCAATGGTCGTTTATTTGATCGACTGCCAGGGTGTTGCATATATCATGGCCGCGGCTTTTACGTTCGATACGTGGTTGCAAAAAACCTGTTATGGCCCAGCGTACTTGCCCTTAACACATGACGGAGTACCATAGGCAGAAACTGGCAAAGATCCAAAGACGGTTTGGAAACCGATGCTGTGACGCTTTGCACAAAAAACCGGAGGTTGCCTCATGCCATATCATCGCGCTGCATGGTTGCTGACGCCGTTTCTACTGTTGTTGTCCAGCTGTGAAACCCCACCGGATGTCGGTGACTATAAAGAATCTGACACCCGTTCATGGCTCGCTGGTGATCACCATATTCACAGTCGCTACAGCGTAGAATGGGATATGGAAACGGATCCGCCGACTCCGCTGATCGGCGGAGATGCAATCTATCCAATTCCGATGAACGCGGTAATGGGCAAATATTTTGGCCTGTCCTGGATGGTGGCCACTGATCACGGTGGACCGAATCACAGCAAAGTTAACCTCGAACGTGCCTATCCGGAATTGGTGCAGTCGCGCCTGGTTGTTGCAGAAGTCATTCAGTTTTATGGCATGGAACTGGACACCCCGGCAGGTGAACACAGCAGCCTGATCATCCCGCACACTCACGATGAAGCAAAGGTGTTACATCAACTCGAAGCAGACTTTGACACGGTTGAAAAGTTCCCGGTGGATCCGTTACGCGACACGGAAGCCAAAATGATCGAGGCGCTTGAGGTGATGCGCGATCTTGATGCCCCGCCGATTGTGATTGCCAATCATCCGGCGCGCACCGCCACAGGCGACGGCATTTACGGTGCTTACCACCCAGCGGAGCTGCGGCGCTGGAACGATACGCCACCGGACGTTGCCATTGGCATGGCCGGGGCACCCGGCCATCAGGCCCTGGCACTGACGACCAACCC
>JABDLQ010000201.1 GCA_013002925.1 Gammaproteobacteria bacterium
TGCGTGCGCCGAGCACGTTTTTGCGTGCTTCACCGGTCACCTGATCTGGGCCAGCTCCCTGGTCAGTCCACTTCTCGTTACGCAAATATGCGGTGCGAGTGTCGGCGCCGACAGCCCAGCGCCATGAAAACTGTTGAGTGAATGCTACGACACCAATCGTGTGCACACATTTAAGTCGCTGATTTTGATGCAAGACTGTGCTTTGTCCGGGCCGCCGCCGGGGCGGCGTGTCATTTCACGTCGATTTTTGCCGATATCATTGGCATGTGTTGTTGTGTCGCAGCACCGCCCCCATTATAATACCGACGCTTTTGAGGGGCGGGTCTTCGAATTAAACGAAGTCATGGTCGCCTGATGTAACGCCACAATCCGTGCCTGAAGGCGGTGGAATGGCGTTTTTTATCGCCCGGAAAAAGGTGCTGCCCTGGCCACGTCGTGCTGACCAGACATCGGGTCAGAGTTTGCCAGAGCTGATCATAGCCGGGGCTTGAGGAGCAAAGCAGGTGAATGTGGTTACCAAAGTTCTGAGTATGCAAATGGGCCTGGCCCTGCTCTCAGCCGTGGTAGCCGGAGTGCTGTCGGGGACAGTGGCTGCCTATTCGGCTGTGTTGGGAGGAATGATCTGTGTAGTGCCCAGTGCGTTTTTGGGCGCTCGCATGATGGCGGTGCGTAACGCACCCGATCCCCACGTACTACTACGCGCTGCCTATTTGGGTGAGGCGGGTAAGTGGTTGTTAAGTTTCATCTTGTTTGTATTGGTGTATGTCTGGATCAAACCACTGAACCCGGTGGCTCTGCTGGTGGGTTTCATGGTGGCTCAGGGCGGGATCTGGGCCGCGATTCTGATGGATAAGCAGACTCTCACAGGTTAAGTGGAAGACTAGGATATGGCAGCAGCGGAACAGGGCGCAAGAACCACCAGCCAGTATATTGAACATCACCTGCAGAACCTGCAGGTCTGTCGGGTTGATGGTGAGTGGGCCTGGAATCAGTGCCAGGGCAATTTCTGGACGCTGAACGTGGACTCGATGTTTTGGGCGGTCGCGCTGGGATTCGTCTTTTTGATTATGTTTCGAAGCGTTGCCAAACGCTCAACGGCCGGAGTGCCGACCCGTTTTCAGGCTGCCGTCGAGGCTGTCGTTCACTTTGTCGATGCCAGCGTAAAAGACGGTTTTCACGCCAAGAGTAATCTCATTGCACCCCTCGCACTGACGATTTTTGTCTGGGTGTTCTTAATGAATCTGATGGATCTGGTGCCGGTAGACTGGATTCCGTTGCTAGCTGAAAAAATCGGCATCCCGTACATGAAAGTCGTTCCCACGACGGACGTTAACGTGACGTTTGCCATGTCGATCGTGGTCTTTTTGCTGACCATCTATTACAGCCTCAAAGTGAAGGGCGCCTGGGGTTTTAGCAAAGAGTTCTGGGCCCACCCGATCGCGCCGCCTTCCAGTGGCATCGGGCTGCTGTTTGCCCCGCTGGTCATTGCGTTTAACATCATTCTGGAAACCGTCGCTTTTGTTGCCAAACCGCTGTCACTGTCGCTGCGATTGTTTGGCAATCTGTACGCCGGGGAACTCATATTTATTCTGATTGCGCTCATTGGTCTGTGGCAGTTGCCGCTGCACTTTGGCTGGGCAGTATTTCACCTTCTGGTGGTTGTGTTGCAGGCATTTGTATTCATGATGCTGACCATTGTGTATCTGGGCCTGGCGCACGAGCACCATTAACAGGTTTTGTAGTTCACTTTAAAAAAAGCCCAAAGCGGGCATTGTTAGGAGACAAAGATGGAAACGGTAATTGGTAGCACAGCTTTAGCAGTGGCCATTTTGATCGGTTTGGGCGCCCTTGGTGTTGGTATCGGCATGGGTCTTCTTGGTGGCAAGTTTCTGGAAGGTGCAGCGCGCCAGCCTGAAATGACACCGATGCTGCAGACCAAGATGTTCATCGTGGTCGCGTTGCTTGATGCGGTCGCCATGATCGGTGTGGGTATCGCGCTGTTTTTCACCTTCGCCAATCCGTTTATCGGCCAGTTCCAGGCGGCAACCGGTGGCTAAACAGCTTTATTTTTTTCGGTAAAACTCAGGCTTGATTCAGGGAGCTAAACTGTGGACTTTAATGCAACGATAATCGGGCAAACGATCGCGATGGCGTTCTTCGTGTGGTTCTGCATGAAGTACATCTGGCCGCCGCTGACCGCGGCGCTGGATGAGCGTGCCGCCAAGATTGAAGAGGGCCTGGCCGCTGGCGAAAAGGCGATTGCTGCACAAGCTGAAGCCGAAAAAACTGCTGAAAAATTTATCGATGAGGCTCGTCATCAGGCACAGGATATTATCGACAACGCCAACAAGCGTGCGTCCAGTATCGTCGATGAAGCCAAAACGGATGCGATCAAGGAACGTGAACGCCAGTTAACGGCCGCCAAGTCCGAGATTGAACAGGAAATCAATCGCGCGAAAAGTGAACTGCGCGGCCAGGTGTCGGCGATTGCGCTGTCGAGCGCTGAGAAAATTTTGCAGCGTGAAATTGATGCCAGTGCGCACAATGAGTTGCTGAATAAGCTGGCAGCGGAAATCTAGGCATGGCGGATCATTCGACAACGGCAAGACCTTATGCCAAAGCGATATTCGAGCTGGCGCAAAGCTCCGGCCAGCTGGGCGAATGGTCGAGCGCTTTGCAGACTCTGGCCACGATTGCACAAGATGAGCGAATGCGGCGTTTTGTTGCAGATCCCGGGAGCACGCCGGAGCAGGTGGCGGACCTGGTGCTTGAGGTCGCCGGGCCGCAGCTGGATGAGCACGGGCGCAATTTTGTGCGCCTGCTGGCAGAAAACCAGCGCATTCCTGCGCTGACTGACATTGCGGCGCTGTACGAGGTATTGAAAACCGCGGCAGAGGGCGCGGTCGAAGTTCAGGTCACTTCGGTGGAAGAGCTTAGCGATGCGCACCGCGAACGCCTTGGCGAATCCCTGCGCCGCAAACTGGGTCGCGAAGTGCGCATGAGTTTCGACATCGACAAGTCGTTGCTTGGCGGCGCGCTGATCAAGGCCGGCGATATGGTGATCGACGGAACAGTGCGTGGGCGCTTGCAAAAGTTGACGGTGGCACTGGCAGATTAAACTGGCGCTGCAAAAATTAGGCGGCAAGGTCCGCGCAGCGGACAACGGGTAAAGACACACTCTGGCAGCAGTATCGCTGTCGTGAGAAACGATAAAGAGGATTAAGACATGTCACTCAAGGCATCTGAAATCAGCGATCTGATCAAGCAGCGTATCGAGCGGTTTGAATCAGCGGCAGAGGCACGCAACGTTGGCACAGTAATCGCTGTGACCGACGGTATTTTGCGGATTCATGGTCTTGCCGACGCGCAATACGGCGAAATGCTTGAGTTCCCCGGCGACACGTTTGGCCTGGCGCTCAACCTTGAACAGGATTCTGTAGGTGCCGTAGTGCTGGGTGACTATAAGCACATCACCGAGGGTGACACGGTCAAAACAACCGGGCGCATTCTCGAAGTGCCGGTCGGTGAAGCATTGATTGGACGCGTCGTGGACTCGCTGGGGCGCCCGATCGACGGCAAAGGTCCCATCAACACAACCGAAACCGCGCCGATCGAGAAAGTGGCACCTGGTGTAATCACGCGCCAGTCGGTCGACCAGCCGGTGCAGACGGGTCTTAAATCCATTGATGCGATGGTGCCGATTGGCCGCGGCCAGCGCGAGCTGATTATTGGCGATCGCCAGACCGGTAAAACGGCTGTGGCCATTGATGCCATTATCAACCAGAAAGGCCAGGACATGGTGTGTATCTATGTCGCCATTGGCCAAAAAGCCTCCAGTGTCGCCAACGTCGTACGCAAGCTCGAAGAACACGGCGCAATGGACCACACCATCGTGGTTGCCGCCACCGCAGCCGAGTCACCGGCATTGCAATACATCGCCCCCTACTCGGGTTGTTCGATGGGTGAGTATTTTCGCGACCGAGGCGAAGACGCGCTGATCGTCTACGACGATCTGTCCAAGCAGGCCGTTGCCTATCGGCAGGTGTCGTTGCTGCTGCGCCGTCCGCCTGGACGGGAAGCATTTCCGGGGGATGTGTTTTATCTCCATTCACGGCTGCTCGAACGCGCAGCACGTATCAACGCGGATTATGTCGAAAAACTGACGGATGGCAAAGTCAAAGGTAAAACCGGTTCGCTGACTGCCCTGCCTATTATTGAAACCCAGGCCGGTGACGTGTCTGCGTTTGTTCCGACCAACGTGATTTCAATTACGGACGGCCAAATCTTTTTGGAAACAGACCTGTTTAACGCAGGCATCCGGCCGGCTATCAACGCCGGTCTGTCAGTCTCCCGGGTGGGTGGTGCTGCGCAGACAAAAGTCATCAAGAAACTCGGCGGCGGTGTGCGACTGGCACTGGCGCAATATCGTGAACTGGCCGCATTTGCACAGTTCGCCTCGGATCTCGACGATGCGACACGCAAGCAGCTCGAGCGTGGTAAACGCGTGATGGAATTGATGAAGCAGCCGCAGTATTCGCCGCTGTCAGTCGGACAAATGGCGTTGTCGCTGTTCGCGGTTGAAGAGGGTTACATCGACGACATCGAAGATGACAAAGTTGTCGACTTTGAAAACGCGATGCAGGCTTTTGCAAAAGACAAACATGCCGATGTAATCGACGGTATCACTGAATCGGGCAATTATGGCGATGATGAAAAAGCCGGTCTCAAAAAGGTTGTCGAAGAGTTCAAATCCGGGGGTACCTGGTAGTCGGGGTACTGACCAGCGGAGAGTGTAAATGGCAGGTGCAAAAGAAATACGCACAAAGATCAAAAGCGTAAAAAACACGCAGAAGATCACTAAAGCGATGGAAATGGTTGCGGCGAGCAAAATGCGCAAAGCGCAGGATCGCATGGCATTGTCGCGCCCGTATGCTGAGAAGATCAGCACGGTGATTGGCCATTTGCGTGAAGCCAATCCGGATTATCACCATCCGTTTTTGATTGAACGGGAAGTGCAGCGGATCGGCTATATTGTCGTGACAACAGACCGCGGTCTGTGTGGTGGCCTGAACGTAAATCTTTTTAAAGCACTGGTTGCAGACCTGGCTTCCTGGCACGAAAAAGAGGTTGAGGTTGATCTTTGTCTGATTGGCGCTAAGGGCGTGTCGTTCTTCCAGCGCTTTGGCGGCAATGTAGTCGGGAAAGTGTCTCACCTGGGTGATCGTCCCAAGGCGGCCGACCTGATTGGTACCGTGAAAATCATGCTGGATGCCTATTCCGAGGGCAACATTGATCGCTTGTTTTTAGCGAACAATGTGTTTGTGAATACCATGACGCAAAAGCCGGAAATTTCCAGGTTGTTACCGGCCACGACCATGGACAAAGGCGAACTGCAGGAAAACTGGGATTATATTTACGAACCCGATGCGGTTGATTTGCTGGACGGGGTGCTG
>JABDLQ010000258.1 GCA_013002925.1 Gammaproteobacteria bacterium
TCTTCATATAGACCCTGTGCAATCAGGGTTCTGCCATGCCCCGTGAGCGCTTCCACCAGGTCCGGGTTGAAGGGTCCAAAATGATTTTCCGAGATACGTATCGCCTGAGTAAAATGGCGGTGTGCGGCATCGACCTGTCCCAGTGTTTCCAGCGCCAGTGCATAACGTAACGTAGGCCAGTAAAGCGCTTCACTGGCATCCGGATCCACATTAGTCAGGTGTTTTATTCTTGCGGCTGCAAGTTCGACGGCATCGGCATAATTTTCGCCGGCCATTAGCTGAGACCATTGATCATCAAACGCCTGGGCTTCATCAACGACAGATTCAGCAGATACGGCGCTGTCGGCAACGGCTTCTTCAACGACCGCGTCATCAATAGCCGCTTCATTGGCAGTCCCAGACGGCAGGACTGACGAATACGGCACCGCATCGCCGCTGG
This sequence comes from Gammaproteobacteria bacterium, assembly GCA_013002925.1. Taxonomy (GTDB): domain Bacteria; phylum Pseudomonadota; class Gammaproteobacteria; order Steroidobacterales; family SZUA-146; genus SZUA-146. The sequence goes on from JABDLQ010000258.1 coordinate 440, forward strand.
CGCTCACAATAACTAAGGGCGGGGTCATTGCAATAATCGTTGCGATCAATCGCAAGCTACTGCAGATTTTCGTATACGACAAACTCATAACTGGGCTTTCAACGTGATATTTATCACTTCCCGTCGGAAATAGCCGTTCTCCCTCCGACGATTGCCGGCCGGCGTTTAAAACGGTTAGAGTTTCTTTCAACCATTGCTTTGCGCAATTCTGCTTCCCGTTCGATTTGTTGCACTGTACGGCACACTCGTCTGGATAACCGCGACCCTGTGCCGATTCGTTCGCGACCACAAATCATAACCTCGACATCCTCAGCCGGTCCTTTCTCTTCCGGCACGAGGTTTTTTTCAGCGGCAACTGTCTTCACAATCACCCGGGTTTTTGGGCGCCGTTTTGCTTCGCCGGTGGCGGGTGTGCCCTTAGCGTTGTCGCCATGCCAGGTGGCATCGTCGGCCTCTGCGCCGACGGTAACCGGTGCGTCATCGTCAATTGTCGCCACAGCCGCCGAGGAATCTGTACTGATGGCTTCGTCGATGTTGCGATTATCGGCAGCGACAGAGCACAACAGCAATGTTGCACCAATGGCTAAACCTGATTTGATGATCATGCGGTACTCTCCTGATTAAACTATGGCGTACGCCAGGCGGGCGGATGGCCGGCTCCCCTTGCAAGATGCGATCTGAGTTTGCGCGTTTCTTTCTCTTCGTTCCATTCGGCCAACGTCAGACAGCGATGCCGCTTGATTCGTGAGCCTGTCATTTTGTCGGTTTTGCAAATCAACTGGTTGCTCATGTTGGCGCTGGCGGCAACCAGGTTATTGTCGTCGATACCGGAGCGGATGGTGCGGACTGTGACGACGGTCGAGGGCTTTTGTCCACCCTGTTTTTCAGGTTCATCGGCAGTCTGAATGAGTTGCGGTTGCGCGCTTTCTGTAAGGTCCGCCAAGTTTGCCGTCGCAAGCGGTGCAATAGCAATGCTGCAACACGCCGCTAAAATTTTATATCGATTCATAGTGCTCTCCCGGTGACGCATGGCAGGTCGGCTTACCGACTGCCAATATGTTTCCACCAAGATGCGCGCGCCTGCGGCACTACACTAAAAGTAGCGGGGGCGTATGATTCGCAAACTGCATCTTCAGACAGAACAAACTGTCATGTTGAGGATGCTCCTTGGCTCGACCGTCCGTTGGCCCGGGATTTTCAGCAAGCTTTGTGCAATTCTGATCGCTGGGTGAGCGCATCAGACACATCCGCAACTTGCCGGGGGTAACAACCCCGGGCCAGTGTTTGCTCACTGGCACCACGCATCATGCTCACTTTCAGTCTAGGCGGGCTGCGCGCAATGCGCAAACACGCAGGTCACATAAAATTGAGGGGATCAGGGATAAAGTGGAATTGCACGACAGGTATCTGTTTCGTGGTAAAAGTGCATTGCAATGCAACAATTCGCAGCCTTGCAGGAGCCAACTGTCCGCGCAGTGGTTTCACAAGAAACTATAAATACATCAACCGGGCGGTTGCACCGTGCCAGGTACCAGGTCAAACGGTGCAGTTACCCGAAATGACCGGTTTGCAATAGGTGTTGTGCCGTGCCACATAAACGAAGGAAACAGCACGACGAGTCCGGCCCGCGGCTGGAGCCATTTTTGCGGGGGTGACGGTGGGGTGGTTGCAAACGGGGGCTCTGCAAACTTGATCCATCCGGATTTTGCGGTCTCGTCTTCACATTCTGCGGGAACCGATACGTAGTAAGCGGAGCTGATCCATCCTTCCGGATGCACATGGTTGATATGCCGGCCGGTACCATGGAGGAGAACAGACCAGCACCCGGCAAATTCGTAAGTGCCATTATTGCGCGCAGTCAGCGGGTGGTCAGCAGAGTCGCCGACGGCCTCGAGATATTGTCGAATGGGGGTGTCCAGGGCAGCAAAATAATCCTGGATCACCTGACGATCTATGCCGCGCAAATCGCGGGATGTCTGACTTCCGTTGCGCAGTGACTGATTCAACGGATGGCTTTTATAGTGATGATGGGATTTAAGTTCAGAGAGAAAAACCTCGTTGAAGTGTTGCAGCGATCGATAACCGGGTGGCGTTGGCAGCTCGAAGCTACGCACAAACTTGTCCAGGTCCGTAAGCTGCGCATAGTCTCGCGGGCGGCACAACCGTAGTGCTGTTGCTTCATAAGCTATCCAGTGCTGGCCCAACGGGTCGCTGCGGCGCATGGGGTAGATCAATTCCAGCGCCTGGTCGCCCTTACCTTGCATCAGCAGTCCGGTGATCAGTGCAGAGGTGGCCAGCGGATGAGTGGGTTCAATGTTCAGCGCCTGCTGTGCGCTTTGCATGGCAGCGTCAGGCTCGTTCCTGTCAATTTGTGCGAGCGCCAGTACTGCCAGTTCGTCTGCACCGAGCTCCTGTATCGAAGTAGCTTGCACCGCCACTACCGCATCGTCCGGGGTGCCGCGTTCACGTAACAGCTCGGCGCGGGTGGACAGTAATGTCGGTATGGAACCTGCCGCCTCCAGCAAGCGGTCAACGCCCTGCAGATCGTCGGTCATCCATAGCAGGTTGGTTAGTACACGCAATGTGTGCCCGGTTGGCTCCAGCGCATGTGAAGCCTGATAGTCGGCCACTGCCGCTGTTAGTTGCCCGAGTTCCTGGTGCGCACGTCCGCGCATGAACAGCATGGCCGCATCATCCGGGTGTGCTGCAATCAGCGCATCAAGCGCAGCACGGGCCAGTTCAGCGTCACCGGTCTCAAGCAGCACGGTCGCCATGCCGAAGTGAGCGACCACATTCGCAGGGTCGATGGCAAGCTGATGCTCATAGAGCACGCGGGCCTCCTGCCAGCGCTTTTGTAGTCGCAATGCCCGTGCCAGAGTATTGCGGGCGGTGAAAAATTCTGAATTCAGTGACAGAGCAACGTGACAAAATTGTTCTGCCTGACCAGCATTGCCGGTATCCAGAGCCAGGAGCGCCTGATTGTGCGGAATCTCATGATTGGTCGGTTCGAGCTCCGCCGCCCGGGTCAGCCACCTGCTGGCGTCCGTATAATTGCCGCTGCGCCTTTCGACCAACCCCAGCAAATGCACGGCCTGCGGTTGCCGACTGGTGCGAAGCAATGTTCGTGCACGGGAATAGTCGCCGCTGCGATACGCCGCATAGCCTTCATGAAATGTGTCGACAGGTTCGGTCACGGGTAACTCCTGCTGGCTGTGTCGCCTTCCTTATAATGTATCTGTTCTATTGGTTACTCTATGCGGGTCGTGTCAGCCGGTAGATTCTGTGGCATTTTTGCCACAGTTTGGTC
>JABDLQ010000261.1 GCA_013002925.1 Gammaproteobacteria bacterium
GCTGCCATACCATCATGAACTGCACGAACACGTGTCCGAAAGGTCTCAATCCGGCCAAAGCCATTGCTGAAACCAAAAAGCTGATTGCAGAACGCAATCACTAGTGTCGATAACACGATAGGGGCACCTATGCAGCCACCACGGCTCAAATGGTTATGCCGGCGCGGCATGCGCGAGCTGGACAAGCTCACCGAAGGCTACTTGTTGCACCATTACGGCACCGCGAACCCAATTGAGCAAGAGGCGTTCGCGCAACTGCTGGAGTTGCCGGATCCCGAGCTGCTGGCGCTTGTGCTTGAACAGCAGCCACCCCCTGATGATGTAACTGCACTAGTGCTCACTCGCATGCGTACGCTCAATTTCAGCTGATTCCCTGGTTTTGCGGCTCGTTCCGTCAACGTCTTGGCACTAATCTGACGGCGTTGGTAGCGTAAAACCGGGAGACGGGATCGTCGTGCGAGGTGTGGACAGTGACGTGGTCTATCCGCTGGGTCTGCCCGGGCCGCTCAAAACCCTTGTCCGGCTCCTCATAGCCGCTGTGGTAATCTGCGGTATGGCGCTGGATGTCAGTGATGCCGCTGTGGCACTGATTGATCTGCTGGCCTGGCGATCCTGGCAATTGTCGGAGCGCTTCGAAAACGCCTACCGGGGGGCGAGGGTACGCTGTAAATGCAGTGGGGCGATCGAAATCCTGGGGTTTGATCGGGCGGATTATGTCGCACTGAGCTGGAGTCGGCCGGACCGTTTTCCGGGCTTTGTCGCGGTGCGCTTCCGGCGGTCTGATGGCAAGCCTCTGGAAATCTTGATTTTTTGTCGATATGATCGGCGCCGAAGTTATCGTCGCGTGGTCCTTGAGCTGATGTATCACGAACACTAATCTACGATTGGCTTCGTGTTCTTCACGATTTTTTTAACGAGGCCCGGATGGCCTGCGGAAAGCCGATTGAGTCACACAAAATCAAACACTGATGCCGAACTTATTGTGCGGGCACCTGTCTATTTTACTGGCGGCAGGGCTGCCGCAGATCGTGGCGGTCCTGAATGAGTGAGCGAAAGAGCGACCAGCTGCTGGTAGAACGGGTTCAGCAGGGCGACAAAAAAGCATTCGACCTGTTAGTGCTCAAATACCAGCACAAGATCGTGAATCTCGTCATGAGATATGTACGGGATGCTGCAGAGGCCCAGGATGTTGCCCAGGAGGCGTTTATCAAGGCCTACAGGGCGTTGCCAAACTTTCGGGGCGACAGCGCGTTTTATACGTGGTTATATCGCATAGCAATCAATACCGCCAAGAATTTTCTGGTGGCTGCCAAACGCAGACCACTGGATTACGATTTGGATTTGCAGGATCCGGAGCAATATGACATGCAGGCCCGACTCAAGGAATCTGATACACCAGAGGGATTGCTGTTGACGGAGGAAATTCGAGGCATCGTCATGGACGCGATTGAACTGCTGCCAGCTGACTTGCGCACCGCCATTATCCTCAGGGAAATGGAAGGCATGAGTTACGAGGAAATTGCACAGACGATGGAATGTCCGGTCGGCACGGTGCGCTCCAGAATATTCAGGGCCCGCGAGGCTATCGACAAGAGATTACAACCGATCATTGCAGGAGGATTGGGTAAGTGACCGAACAACTCAAATTACAGGTCTCAGCCTATGTTGATGACGAGCTGCTGGACGAAGAGTGCGAACTACTGGTACATCGATTGTGTACCGATGACGAGCTGCAGGAAACCGTGCGCCGCTACAGCCTGATCGGCGATGCAATACGTGGTGACAATATTGCCGTGCAGACTTTGCTGTCGCGGCGTATTAGCCTGGAACTGGCTGATGACCAGGAGTTGGCGGACGTGGCGATGCCGCTTTTGGCGAACAGCGCCAGCCGCTGGCGACGTTTTATCCGTCCGGTAACAGGCATTGCGGTGGCGGCTACAGTTGCAACGGTGGCAGTGCTTTCACTGCAGGGTCCGGTCGATCATTCCGCAGACGGCCTGTTGCCATCCACGACGACCGCGCAAGTTGATGCCGCAGACGGCGGTTTACTGGCGCCGGTTACGTTACCACCGTTCAATGGTCCGAGTGTCCGCAACGCGTCAGCCGTTCCGCAAAGCCGTATGGATAAGTACCTGATACGGCACCGTAGCTATGCATCAGGTCTGGGGGGACAATCGATCATGGGCTTTCGTGATGTCAGTAACTATGTCGTTGTCCCGCTGCGCGTTGAGACTGAGAAAACCGCTGCCGATAAAGAGAAAAATCCGCAATGATGCAATTTAAGCTCACGGGCACAGCCATCGCCCGGTCGGCCGTTTTGTGTTTTGTGGTTTTGGGGCCTGTCCCTCATGCGGCGGCTGATGAAACGGCACAGGCATGGTTTGAGCGCATGAACTATGCAGTTGAGAATCTGAACTATCGCGGGACGTTCGTCCATTTGCGCGAAAATCGAATCGATACTCTCGATGTTTTGCACAAGGTAGAAAATGATCTGGTCTTCGAGAGGATGACCTCTCGCAGCGGTCCTCCCCGTGAATTTATTCGTAATGGTGACGAGGTGCACTGCATCGTCGAGTCGCGCAAAGAAGTGCTGGTTGACCGTGGGCAACAACAAAATCCGCTGGTCGCCACGCTACCGGTGTTTGGCGCAGAGCTGTCAAAAAACTATGACTTAAGATTCGCCGCGCACAATCAACCGGTCGCTGGCCGCAATACGGTCTACATCGGAATCGTACCGAAAGATGGTTATCGCTACGGATATCGCATGTGGCTCGATGAGGAAACAGCCATGCCACTGGTGTGCGAAATGGTGGATAACGATGGCAAGTTAATTGAAACACTGCATTTCACATCGATTGAGTTTAATCCGGAATTCTCCCCGACCGCGTTTGAGCCGACCATGGATACGCAGGACTTTCGATGGATCGATTCGACCAGCAAACAGGCGGCCGTGGAAACCACTGAGAATCACTGGGTTGCCGGCGAAGTACCGCGAGGATTTGCCTTGTCGATTTCGAATGTTGAGGAGGCCGGAGACAAGCGGGTAGAGCATTATGTCTACTCCGATGGTCTGGCGATGGTGTCCGTGTTTGCAGAACGCCGCGCGCCGGGCGAGCAGGAAATACGCGGAGCCCGATCCCTGGGCGTGACCAACGCGTTCGGCCGGGTTGAAGGGGATTACCAGATTACGGTTGTCGGCGAAGTCCCGCTTGATACGGTCAAAATCATCGGCAATTCCTTCCGGCCAAAATAATCATCGGCACTGGTGCGTTTGACACCGTCATCGCGAACAGGTGCAATGACCCGATGCTGATCGAATGCGCCCATATAACCGCCGTGCACGGCGACCAAATCACACTGGAATCCAGCCGCCCGGCAAATTGTGCACGCT
>JABDLQ010000294.1 GCA_013002925.1 Gammaproteobacteria bacterium
AGACGCCTCTAGTGCCCCCGACTGAATCAACCCGAAGCTGGAGGACCCTGCCTCACCCAGAATCACATTGCCGGATTGAAAGGACTCGCCCCAGCTCGTATCACCCCGTTCGGCAAGGCCGTTTGGGTTGGCAAATTTGGCGAGCGCCACTTTACCAAGCGGAGTGGTCTGACCATTAGTGAAGCGTGCGGAGATTACTCCGGTCGGGCCAATGTCCAGTCCGGCCAGCCGGCCTGTGGTAAAGCCATCCTGGTTTAAGGAGTTGACCGCAAACTCCTCGCCAAACTGGGTCGTCGTTCCATATTCCAGTTCCACGTTTATGTCTTCGGAACCGTTGCCGGTGGCGTACGGCGCGAGCGTCAACCGACCTCCGGCCGGGACGACGATTTCACCGCTGGAGTTAAACTCCAAGGTTTGCGCAGTACCAACCTGGTTCCCATCCATATAGGTTTCCGTCAGCCAGGTATTTGCTGCGGCATCTTTGATGAAATAGAAGGTAGTTACATGGGGTGTGCCAAGCGAATCATAGACCGTGGTGGAGGTGGTGTGGTTGTAGCTGGATGGGTCGGATGGATCAAAAACCGGTTGAGCAGGTTGAGGTGCGGCAGCCGGAAAGTTTACGCCAATATCCACGCTGGTGGTTTGTCGTGGTGCGTTACTACCCGTCGTGATTTGCAGGTCCGACAGCAGTCCGGTGTTAAACGCGTCTTTACCTGCCGGCGGATAGCTTTTTAGCCTGGAGCCCTGGGAGTCGACGACAAAACCATCGCGATCGACGCTGAAGTTACCAGCCCGGGTATATGCGCGTGCTCCCCCATCATTGACGACAAAAAATCCCTCGCCGCCGATCGCCAGGTCCAGGGGGTTGTTCGTAAAGTCGACATTACCCTGACTGAAGGTTTGTGCAACGCGGGTCAGACGCACGCCGCCACCGGTTTGGCCACCGGCGGCAAAGACTTCGGCGAATTCGGCGCGAGAGCTTTTGAAGCCGTACGTGTTTGCATTTGCAATATTGTTTCCCGTAACGCTGAGGTCGGCTGAAGCGGAGTTCAGTCCGCTTATTGCAATTCTAAAAGGCATGATGTGTTTCCTTTAATCAGTATATGAGTTGTGCAAGTGAGATCATTGAATCTGGCGAATCTGGTGCAGACCCAGCGAGTCCAGGTTGGCAAAATTCAGGCTCAACGAGCCGGTATTTGGCGACATGGATACGCTCTGTACTTCGGCGGCGACCAGCACGCCGACTGCCTCCGGTCCGTCCGGCATTCTGATTTGCGCTTTAAATGTATAGTTGCCCGGGGGTGCGACGGTGCCGTCGCTTTTCAGACCGTTCCAGGAGAACTGGGCAAGCCCCGCACCCTGTTCACCCAGTTCCAGCCGACGCATCACCTGGCCGGTGCTGTCGAGGACTTCAACGGAAACACGAGTGCTGGGGACGGGCACATCAACGGCTCCGGATAATGTCCCGCCCCGGCTGAGCTTGCCCGAGTCGACATCAGCGAGCACGGTGCGGCCGATCAAACCAGAGGCCTGCAGGGTTTGATCCGACGATATGGATGCAGCTACAGCGCTAAAGCTTTCTTTGAGTTCAGAAATACCCGAGACCGTGCCAAATTGCGCAATCTGGCCAAGGAACTCGCCGTTTTCCATGGGTTTGAACGGATCCTGATTCTGGAACTGGGTAATCATCAGCTTCAGGTATTCTTCCTGTCCCAGGTCTGCCTGGTTGTTGCTGCCAGTTGCTGTGGCGCGTGCGCTTTGCGTTGCAAGTGGATCTACCGAGTTAATGGATGACATGTGATATTCCTTTGACGTTTAGCTATTGACCCATACTCAGGGTACGCATCAGTAATTCTTTGGAGGTGTTGATGACTTCAATGTTGTTTTGGTATGAGCGTGATGCAGACAACATGTTGACCATTTCTTCAATGGCATTAACGTTGCTTGAGAACACATAGCCCTCGTCGTTTGCATTGGGGTGATCCGGTGCGTATCGGGTTGCGATGTCCGCCTTGCTTTCCACGATACCGAGGACCCTCACTGCCGGATTTTCGTTACCGTTCATCGCATCAGCGAAGCTCGAAAAAACCGGCTGACGCGCCCGGTAAGCGCTTGCAGCGTCACCGCTGACGTTGTCGGCGTTTGCCACATTGCTGGCGGTGACATTCAGCCGCACGGTCTGCGCATTCATGCCAGAGCCGGCGATTTCAAAAATTCGAAACAGTGACATTATTGGTGCCCTCCTGCGATGGCAGCGCGCAGCGATCGCATGCGGCCACTGATAAACATTAATGAGGCCTGGTAACGCAGGGCGTTTTCACCAAACTTCGCCTGCTCCACGTCGGCTTCGACGGTGTTGCCATCCAAAGAGGGCTGATGCGGAATGCGATAAAGAAGCTCACCATTACGGCCAGCGGCACTGCCTGCACCACCCACCGACTGGTGCGCGCTGTGAGTCGTGGTCATTTGTAGTGAATTTGCCCGCGTACGGCCGAGCGTCGCGGCAAAGTCGATATCGCGCGCTTTGTAGTTCGGAGTGTCCGAGTTGGCGATATTGGCGGCCAGCACTTCATTGCGCCGACCCCATAAAGTCAGTGCCTGGGCGTGAATGCCTAAAATCGGATCGTGGTTTGGGCTCATGTCAGTGGTCCTCGGTGCCGGTTCTTCGGTGTACTGCTGTGTACAAAGCAAGCATCGTGCCAAACTTGTAAACCCCTGATATCTAATCGGTTACCAATTACCCCACCGCGCACGACAGCCACAAAGCGGCAACCCCTTTCCGTCGGGCGGCAACATTGGGGCGCCACCGCCGGGAATTTTCATCAATTTCATGATTTTCATTGGACAGGCACAGCATTTTCATTGGACAGGCACAGAATCCGAGGCATTTTCATTCAACCCATTGAACATAATCTATTCGACCGTTTTCACTGGACAGGCACAGGGTTACGACATGGTTCCTATTGGACAGGGGTTCCTATTGGACAGGCACATCAATTTATTGGACAGGCACACTTTGATCAGTGTGCATTTCGCTTGGACAGGCACAGCATTTTCACTGGACAGGCACCGTTTCGCCTGGACAGGCACACTTTGATCAGTGTGCTTAGTTTTACGAATTTGGCATGATTCCTGCATTCTCTCTTCACATCGGGTGCGCCAACATATTCAGTGCGCATCGGTATGAATGGAGATCGGATTGCAAAAAAGCTATCTATTTCAAAGACTCATGTTGCCTGTATGCGGGTGTCGTGTTGTGCTTCTGGAAAGCACGCCATGCAGCCTGCAGCGATCAGGTGTCAAAAATCCGTCATGGGTAGCGATCATTATGAAGCGCTTGACGTGGCTTGTGCTGCTTTGCTGGGCGGCCACCGCAGCCGCTGCGCCTGCATCAAACTGGCATCCGCTGGCTGATATACGTGAGACTGCCGCCAAATTTGTTGCACAGCAAAACAATAATCCAGGCGAGCGCACGACGGTCAACGCCAGTGAGCTGGATTTACGGTTGCGCCTGCAGCGCTGCAGCTCACCGCTGGAGGCTTTTCTGCCGGCGGGTCGGCGGATTGCCGCCAACACCACGGTTGGTGTGCGATGCACGGCGCCACGACCATGGAAGCTGTTTGTGCCCGTCCGGGTGCAGGTGGCTGCCCCGGTTCTGGTCGCGGCAACTAACTTGCCGGCGGGAACGGTCCTGAGTGGCGACGACCTGGTCGTTGCCGAGCGCGACATCTCAAAATTGCACCGTGGTTATCTGCGTGAAGGTGAGGCTGTCACCGGTATGGTCTTGCGCCGTCGGCTGGTGGCCGGCCAGCCGTTGCGCAATGAATTGCTCACCGCCCCGAATATTATCCGTCGCGGTCAACAGGTGATCCTGCGATCGGGAGGTGGTCCGGTGACGATCCGGATGGGCGGTACCGCCCTGACTGATGGTCGTCGCGGTCAACGAATACAGGTGAAAAACCGCTCATCGGGGCGTATCGTCGAAGGGGTCGTGCGCTCTTCGGAAATCGTAGAGATAGGGATTGAATAGCATGATAAACAAGAGGTTACGTAGGTTCTATCAAGGCCTGATAACTACCTTTGACGCTTTTATTGACGCGTCGCAACAACACGGTATTAAGAGTCGCGATAAAAGTATTAAAGTTTTTCACCGCATGGTCGCTAAAGTAACTGCAAGAAACCAACAGGAGAGCTAAAGCTCATGTCGAACAACATAGATTCGCTGACAAATCAGTATCTGCAGGTAACCGGGAAGACGGCTAACACCAACGCGCCGGGCA
>JABDLQ010000295.1 GCA_013002925.1 Gammaproteobacteria bacterium
TGCGTGATACCCGGTAAGCTTGATACAACGACAGATAGATAACGACGAGAACGAGCGCCAGTGGCACCAGGCCGAACCAGGTGACCAGGTAATTAACGCCACCTGAATCAAAAACAAGATAAAGGCGGTCGTTGGAGGAGCCGGTGATATAAGCCAGCGCTTTTGCAGGCTGGCTGACCTGGTGAAAACCAGGCTCCAGATTCTGCAGGTGTTCCGGCACTGGAGCTCCCTGCGTGTCGCGATAGGAAATCATATTGCGGGTTTCCGGCAACGCCAGATCGGGCCGCTTGGTGACTGTTTTCCAGTAAAACTCCGCTTCACCTTTCAGAGCCTGTTTGATCAGCACATCTTCAACGACAAAGGAAACGGCAAATACCCCCAACACCACCGCAAGGGTGATGTAAATCGCCTGGAGAACAAATTCCCGGTAAAGCCTGGTGCTGAGCCCCTGCTCAACTTTCATCCAGATCTACCAGGCGATAACCGGCTCCCGCTATAGTGTGTAACAAGGGCTTTTCAAAGGGCCTGTCGATGATTTTGCGTAGATTGTAAAGGTGGCTGCGCAACGCGTCGCTATCCGGCACGATGTCTCCCCACACCTCACGCTCCAGTGCGCGCCGGGTGACTACTCGCGGAGAGGCTTTCATCAGATGCATCAGCAGTTTCATGCCGATCGGCGTAAGCGTCAGAACAGTACCCGCACGGCTGACTTCAAGCGTCCCCGTGTCCACGGTCAGATCCGCTACGCGCAGGGTTTCCTGTACGATTTGTCCCTTGGCCCGCCGGCTCATCGCGCGCAGACGGGCATCAAGCTCCGCAATTTCAAAGGGTTTGACCATGTAGTCATCTGCGCCAGCATCCAAACCGGCAATCTTGTCGTCCAGTGTGTCCCTGGCGGTGAGCATCAAAATGGGCGTGTCTTTGGCAGCATCGTTGCGCAGCTTGCGACAGAGCTCGAGACCATCCATCCCGGGCAACATAAGGTCCAGAATGATCGCATCGAAATCGTTGCTGGCCGCAAGGTGCAGGCCGGTTACGCCATCGGCGGCGTAATCCACCACACAATTGCGCTCCTCAAAGTAGTCACAGATCATCATCGCGATATCCGGATGATCTTCAACCAGCAGATAGGTTGATTCTTCAGACATGGAGGCCCCCGTGTTTCATGCAACAGCTATTTATGCCGAATGCCCCCGACTGATAATGCGTCAAATCTTCAGATCAGGGAGTGTAATCGCAGACTGCCGACAGCGCAGCAACCGCACGATGTTAATCTACACGATGAACCGGGGTTTGTGAAAAGCGGGTGAAAAGGCAAGGTTTAGCTGATAATACGGGCGTGGATGGGCAGTAGCCCCCTTGCTCTTCCTTGTCTGTTACACTGCGCCTGTCATTCTGCACAAGAGAGCGATTGTGACCCTTGCGGCGAAACTACTGGTGGCCGGGATTGTCTTTTTCCTGATCGGTGTGGTGGCACGTATCGTGCAATTACAGCAGCGCAGCCGTGAAATCGAGAAAACGCTGGATTATTCCAAGATGAAGGAGTGGGATGACGACGAAGAGAACTAAAACTCGTACCAGACTGTCTGCCACCAGTCGACAAACTCATCGACTTCAATCAGTCCATCATTGTTCTGATCAATAAGTTCGAACCCGTCGACTGCTTGCGCCTGGGTCGTGGCAGGTTCTATCGTCTTCAGTAGTCGAATAAACTCTTTGATGTCAATGTAACCGTTCTTGTCCTCATCAAAAAATTCAAAATGTCCCTGAATTTCCTCGATGGTTTCCTGGCTAAGTTTTTGCATGATGATCCGGGTCCGATAAATTCCAGACACGGATTTTAGCTGATGCCGGCCGCGGGCACCACCATCATTCGCGGCCTGTTCATCGCTTGCGGTGCTTCGGGGCCATTGAAATTCGATAAAGAATACATAAAATATTGCCCTGTTTTGGTTCGTTGAACACTGGAGGACGTTTTGATCGAGACCCATCAACTCACCCGCCACTACGGCAGCATTAAGGCTGTAGATGGCATCAGCTTCAAAGTTGCCCCCGGCGAGGTGCTCGGCTTTCTGGGTCCCAACGGCGCTGGCAAGTCCACGACCATGAAAATGATTGCAGGTTTTGTCGAACCGACCTCCGGAACAGCCACAATTTTTGGCCATGACGTCGTTGCCGACCCGGTGCTGTGCAAGGCGCGCATTGGCTATTTGCCGGAAGGCGCCCCCAGCTACGGTGAGATGACGCCCCGTAGTTTTCTCGACTTTATTGCCAACATACGCCAGCTATCCGGCGCGACGCGCACAGCGCGCCTGGAGCATGTCGCAGAGCAGCTGCATCTTGAACCGGTGCTGGACCAGACCATTGAAACGTTGTCCAAGGGGTTTAAACGGCGCGTCGGGCTGGCACAGGCGATTTTGCATGATCCGGACATTTTGATCCTGGACGAGCCGACAGATGGCCTCGACCCCAATCAAAAGTACGAGGTCCGGCAGCTGATCCGTGAAATGGCAGAGGACAAAATCATCATTGTCTCTACGCATATCCTCGAAGAGGTCACGGCAGTCTGTACCCGGGCCATCATCATTGCCCGTGGCCGACTCCTTGCAGATGAAACGCCCGCACAATTACAGGCCCGCGCTCCGGGCCACAATCGCATCGAGATTACTCCCGCAGATCCGCACTCGCTGACCGGGCTGCGTGCAGCACTGAGCGCCATGGAAGGAGTAGCCCGGGTCGCCGAGCACAGCGGTACTCTCACAGTAGACCCGAAAGACGGCGCCAACCTCTTTAACGATGTGGCCGCCCTGGCGGTAGCGCAGAAACACAAAATAAGTGACATGCAAATTAATTACGGTCGCCTGGACGATGTATTTCGCGAAATAACCCTGGCGGACGACAAGGTTGCGGAGGCGCGCTCATGACGATTATCAAAGCGATTTTGAAACGCGAACTGGCGAGTTATTTTGCAACTCCACTGGCCTATGTGTTTATCGTGATTTTTTTGATGCTCGCGGCGGTATTCACGTTTTCGTTTGGCAACTTTTACGAGCGTGGTCAGGCGGATCTTCTGCCGTTTTTCAGTTTTCACCCATGGCTCTACCTGTTTCTGGTGCCGGCGTTATCGATGCGCTTGTGGGCCGAAGAACGCAAGAGCGGGAGTATAGAACTATTGATGACCTTGCCCGTCACCGTGTGGCAGGCAGTCATCGGGAAGTTTCTGGCGGCCTGGGTTTTTGCCGGCATCGCATTGTTTTTGACGTTCCCTATATGGATCACGGTCAACTACCTTGGCGATCCGGACAATGGTGTCATCATCACCAGCTATCTTGGCAGTTTCCTGATGGCGGGGGCGTTTCTGGCCGTGGGCAGTTGCCTGTCAGCGTTAACC
>JABDLQ010000465.1 GCA_013002925.1 Gammaproteobacteria bacterium
CAGGCTTTTTGTAAACCCCGATGTGATTTGAACAGCCTCCGCCAGCAGCACCGGGCCGGCGCGCGTGTCAAACTAACGCCTGCCAACACTCGGGCCTCGGGAAGGCTGCCGGACATCGATACCAGCCAATGATAAAAAAATGGTGGGCGATACTGGGATTGAACCAGTGACCCCTGCCGTGTGAAGGCAGTGCTCTCCCGCTGAGCTAATCGCCCGTCAATTGCAGTCTACGAACCTCTGAGCGGCAGGTCAATCCCGGAAATATAACGGATTCTGTTACAATCCGGCCACCCTGGTTTGCAGAGTTAAATACCGTATGACATTCCGAACCCGATTTGCTCCCAGCCCCACAGGATATTTGCATGTGGGTGGAGCACGTACCGCGCTTTATTGCTGGTTGCAGGCACGCAAGGAGCGTGGTGTTTTCGTATTGCGAATAGAAGATACTGATCGCGAGCGTTCGACGGATGCCGCGGTCAGCGCGATACTGGAGAGTATGGACTGGCTGGGTCTGGAGGCGGACGAAGGTCCAATTTTTCAGACCCATCGCTTTGATCGTTATGATGAAGTCATTGAGCAGCTACTGACCCGGGGTCATGCCTATCCTTGTTACTGCAGCCACGAAGAGCTGGACAAGATGCGGCTGGCACAAAAAAAGGCGGGTCAGAAGCCCAGGTACGATGGTCGTTGCAGAGAGCGCACGGACGTTCCATCGGGGGTTAGTCCGGTCGTACGATTTAAATCACCGACGTCGGGGGAAACCAGTTGGAAGGACCTGGTCCGCGGTCAGCTGCGGTTTAGCAATTCTGAACTGGACGATCTGGTGATTCGCCGCAGTGACGGCACACCGACCTATAATTTTACGGTTGTGATTGATGACATGGATATGCACATTACACATGTTATTCGTGGCGATGATCACATCAATAATACGCCGCGGCAAATCAACATTTATGACGCTCTTGATACGCCCGTGCCCCGGTTTGCGCACGTGCCCATGATTCTGGGTGCGGACGGTGCGCGGCTCTCCAAGCGGCATGGCGCAGTGAGTGTTCTAGAGTATCGCGAGCGGGGTATTTTACCGGCGGCTTTGCTGAATTATCTGGTGCGGCTGGGGTGGTCCCATGGAGATCAGGAGTTGTTTACCCTGGAAGAACTACAGGAGCTTTTTGATATTCGCGATGTGAATCGTGCTGCTTCGGAATTTAATGATGAGAAATTGTTGTGGATAAATCAACAGCACATTATTCGCGCGGATAAGTCCTATCTGGCTCAATTGCTGGATGAGCGATTCCAAAGCATGAAGATTGATACTTCACAGGGCCCCGATCTTGGAGACGTTGTCGAAGTCTACCGGGAACGTGCGGTTACTATTGTCGAGATGGCGGAACAATGCCGCTTCCTGTTTGAAGACTTTGCCGAATATGATCCGGGCGCTGCTAAAAAACATTTGCGTCCGGTTGTTCTGGAGGGACTGCAGGCATTACGTGTGGCACTTGCAGGCCTGGAAAGCTGGAACAGAGTCGCCATCGAGACCGTGTTCAACGAATTGCTGGTTGAGCTGAACATCAAGATGCCAAAACTTGCGCAGCCGGTGAGGGTGGCGCTTACCGGAAAGGCCTCTTCCCCTTCTATTGCCGATACACTGGCGTTGACAGGCAAACCAGTGACAATCGAACGAATCGATCGGGCGATAGCCCATGTCAGACGGCGGATGGAGTCCTGAACTCCCACCAGGCGGCAGTGGCGGCATTCATCGAACGGTTAAATGCAATTTCCAGAGGATGATTGCTACCGCCAGGGAAACACCCGCACTGTCGGGTGTGCCGGGATCGGCGGCATTGATTCGGGAGACACTGATTGAAAGATTTTATGAAGTCAGCGCCCTGGCCGACATTCTCGGAACAGGAAATTAAGGCGGTCAGCCAGGTCTTGGCCTCCGGGAAGGTCAACGCATGGGCGGGTCAGGAAACCCTGCACTTTGAATCTGAGTTTGCTGCTTACTGTGGTGCGCCACATGCCCTGGCAGTTTGTAATGGTTCCATAGCCCTGGATGTGGCATTACGGGCCTCAGGTATCAAACCGGGTGATGAGATCATCGTAACGCCGCGGAGTTATTTTGCGTCGGTGAGCAGCGTTGTTATGGCAGGTGCGGTACCGGTATTTGCAGATGTCGATCCTGACAGCCAAAACCTGTCGGTGCGCCATATAGAGCCGTGTCTGTCAACAAAAACCAGGGCGATACTGCCAGTCCACCTGGGGGGGTGGCCGTGCAACATGCCGGCAATAATGCAGCTTGCAGAAGCCAGTGGTCTGATCGTCATCGAAGATTGTGCCCAGGCTCACGGAGCCCGAATTGCTGAACGCCATGTGGGAAGTTTCGGAGATATCGCTACCTTTTCATTTTGCCAGGACAAAATTATGACCACCGGTGGCGAAGGTGGTCTGTTGACGTTTTTGCAAGAGCATCACTGGGACGCTGCCTGGTCATTACGGGACAATGGCAAATGCCGCAAAGCAGTAATGCAGGATGATCATCCGCCCGGATTTCGCTGGGTCCATGACTCGTTCGGCAGCAATTACCGCATGACAGAAATGCAGGCGGCCATCGGCCGATATCAAACCCGGGTTATTGAAAAGTGGCTGGCAATCCGGGCCGCTCATGCAGCCGCGTATGATCAGGCGTTTCGGCATCTGCCGGGGTTACGAGTGGTCACGCCTCCCGCTGATGTGCGTCATGCGTATTACAGATATTACATGTTCCTGCGACCGGACGCGCTTAAGACATCGTGGACCCGGGACCGCATTCTGGAAGAACTCAGGCACGCTGGAGTACCCGGTGGTGTTGGTTCCTGCCCGGAGATTTATCGGGAAAAGGCGGTTGTAAATGCCGGATATCATCCACGCAAGCGCTTGCCGAATGCCGTCCAGCTCGGCAATACATCTTTGGCGTTGATGCTCCATCCAACGATGACGGAGTACCATCGCGAAAAGACCATTGATATTGTGACTGACGTTATCAAACGCGCCACCAGGAACTAGTGTTGCGGCCCGCATCGTGGCCCAGCCGCATGCGGCAAAATCCGGCTTTTTTATCCGGCAGATTGATACACTGATGCTGTGACACGTGTGATTCAGATAGCCAAGCCAAGTTATTGCCGTCTGGTTTACCGGCCACTCGTGGGGTCAGATAAAAAGCGTTATACTCGCCGTCAACTTTTTGATTGACGGGAATTACATTGACCGCCGAGCGGCCCGATTCGAACCAACACCCTGGTTACCCGGTTACATGGCCGATATTCGTTCGACTATTGTCCGTGTGGTTGATCGCTTTAGTGGTGTGCATACCCGGAACGGTCGCATACGCAGAACCGTGGGTAGCGCCGGGGGACCGCAGGTTGCGGCTGGATATTGAACTGCTAACGGATGCCGGCCTGCTAAATATTCCCATCACTACCTGGCCGTTGAGTTGGGGGGATTTATCTGAAGCCTTAACCCTAGCGGCAAAACAGACAAAGCTTTCACCCGCCCTGACGCTGGCAGTGCAGCGTTTGCAGCATCGCGCCCGTCGCGAAGTGAACTGGGGGATACCGCAATCTGAATATACGCTCGCTCTTGCAGACAACCCATTAGTGCAACGCGGGTTTCGGGATTCTTCACGTGGAAATGGTGAGCTTAACGCGGCCTGGTCATATCTCGGTGAACGATTTTCAGCGCGCATTGAAGTTGCGCTGGTGGCCAATCCGGATGATGAGCGCAACGTCACAATGGATGGTTCTTATGTCGGTATGGCCATTGGTAACACGACGGTTAGCCTGGGGTTTCAGGATAAATGGTGGGGCCCGGGTCTGGAAAGTACGTTGGCGTTGTCAACAAATGCGCGACCGATTCCCGGTGTCCTGGTCAAAAGAAATTACTCTAACCCATTTGAACATCCGTGGTTGCGCTGGATCGGTCCCTGGACCGCCAGTTTTTTTATTGGTGAAATGGAATCGGATCGGGTCGTGGCCGACGCCAGGTTTATCGGTGGGCGTATTGCGTTTCGACCTCTGCCATCATTGGAACTGGGGCTGACCCGGACGGCGCAATGGGGCGGACAGGGTAGAGATGACAGTCTGGACAGTTTTTTTGATTTGCTGCTCGGTCGAGACAACGTTGGCGACGGAGGAATTACTGCGGCGAATGAGCCTGGTAATCAGATGGCTGGCTATGATTGGCGATGGCGGGTGATTCGTGGACGTTTCCCGGTGGTATTTTATGGACAGTTGATTGGCGAGGATGAGGCCGGTGGTTTTCCAAGCCGGTTTCTCGGTCAGCTTGGTGTAACTATGACCGCACCAGTTGCAGAATATGGTGCAAGTGTCCGAACGCACGTAGAGTTTTCTGACACGACGTGTCAGTTTTACGAGGCCAGTAAGCTGTTCGATTGCGCGTACCAACACCCCAGCTATCCGAGCGGTTATCGATTTCGTGGTCGTAGCATCGGTCATTCTACTGATAACGATTCCCGGCAAATCGCGCTTGGCGCAAGCTTCGTGAGCGAAACCGGAAGGTATTATTCCGCGACGTTGAGAATTGCCGAATTGAACCGCGGTAGCATGCCAGCCAACATTCCCGATCCTGCCCATTCCCTGACGTCAGTACCGGCAGATTTTTGGGCCATAGATATTTCCCATGAGCGCCCGTTTTATGGCGGAGACGTAACGCTTGGAGTGGGTTATTCAAAAATGGAATTTGCCCAGGGTGCACCGGATCGCTCCGAACCGCGACTAATCCTGGAGTGGAAGAACAGCTTTTAGTTGCAGTGTCTAATTTCCATCTGCACCGATACCGGGCATGCGGCACACATGATCGATCAAGGTCGTAAGCTGGTCAGTGGCAGAACTCGAACCCGCTCCAGCATCCGGCATTCACTAACCGAAAAACGCGCAAGGCTGATGCCGGCAAATGCTGCGATTCCTCATTCCTGAATTGTGTCGCCGAACATTATTTTAGCGGTTGAATAAAGCCTGAAACCGGTGAAAATGGCGTTGCTTATCGCACCTCACAAGACGCTGTAAACACAATAATCAGTCGCCCCTGGAAATAGCCCGTAATTTACGCCAAAAGCACCCTGAAACGCTGTCAATGGCCATGCCCGAATAGCACCAGCCGGTCACCAATTCATTAGCAAAATCATGCTTGTGTCAGGCGGGTGGTCTTATCATTGACAGCTTTCTGGCTCTAGTGTACTGTCCCGCATTTGCGGTAGGGGCTGTAGCTCTCTGGCGGGTCTGCCTGTGCGGGCCTATTTGTGTACATATGCAGCCTTGTCGCCTCAGTTCAAAGATGAAGTTTCCGGTGAATCATATACCCGCATCCGGGCTGCGCGGCATAGCAGCTGACGATGTAAGTCCTCAATCGTGGAGATGACAGCAGGCCTGTTTTAGCTTGATAGTCAGACCTTACAAATGAAGCCTAACCACAATACCGCTCACCGCAAGTGCGCGACCATTATCCCTGTCGATTTGTTGGAACCTGAGGTCCGGATGGCATGAATAGTGCGCGCGTTTTTTGGCGGTGGGCGATACATGCCCGGATGATGGTCGTAACAATTTTGTTGATGGCACTTGCAGGGGTGAGTGCAGGCAGTTACGCCCAGGCGCTCGTGCCAACGCAAGATCAGCTAAATCAACTGCAAAGTCTCACGCCTGCGCAGCGCCAACAGGCTATTGAGGCGCTGGGCGGCCAGCAACCGAGAACCCAGCAACAGTCCGGGTCAGAGATTGAAACACCGCCAGACAGTCAAGTAACCGCTGCGCCCGTACCGGCGGGTGAACGACGCACGGGCAACCGCTTTACAGCTAACGATGCCGTCGCACTAAGCCTTGAGTTGTCCGATCCCGCGGAGCCTCCAAAACTGGAAGCGCTGAATTCGATCACCGGTCGTCGGGTGTTCTACCTGGACAATGACGGGGTGTTGGATTTACCCGGTGTGGGTGAAGTTGCGCTGGGCGGCTTAACTGCGCAAGAAGCTACTTTACGTTTAGCTTCCGAGCCACTTCTTAGCGTATTTGATATCGAAGTCTACCTGTTGCCGGTGACCCCGACCGGAACTTCTGCGCTGGAGCCATTTGGTTACGATGTCTTTAAACAAGTTCCCTCGACGTTTGCTCCGGTTGACGATATTCCGGTCCCCGCCGAGTACGTTGTGGGTCCGGGCGACAAGATTAATGTACAGCTCTATGGCAAGAGCGACGCGCTCTACAGTCTGCCGGTCACCCGCGACGGATCGTTGAGTTTTCCGGGCATCGGGCCGGTCATGGTTTCGGGTCTGAGTTTTGAGCAAACGCGCAGCAAACTGCAGGAGTTGGTCGCAGCCCAAATGATCGGCGTCGAGGCCAGTGTCAGCCTGGGGAAATTGCGTTCGATAAGGATATTTGTACTTGGCGATGTCACTCGTCCGGGCTCGTACACGGTCAGTGGGTTGTCGACGATGACCAATGCGCTGTTTGCAGGTGGCGGGGTCGAGTTCACCGGATCGTTGCGTGATATTCAGTTAAAACGCTCAGGTCGACTGATCCGGCAGCTCGATTTATACGACCTGCTACTCGAAGGCGACACGAGCGATGACGTCAAATTGCTGCCCGGAGACGTGATCTTCGTGCCCCCGGTGGGCGACGTTGTTGGGGTCGCCGGTGAGGTCAAGCGTCCGGCCATTTATGAATTAAAATCCGAGGATACTGTAGCTGAAGTCCTGGAGTTAGCCGGTGGATTGAAGCCCACCGCACTGCGGTCCGCAGCGTCGCTTGAGCGTATCAGTGAGTTCGGAGAGCGCGTGATTATCGACATCGATTTTGACGACGCTCATCGGGTGGCGATGTCGATGCAAGACGGTGATATCCTGTCCGTAGCGCGGGTACTCGCCGGGTATGGTAGTGCCGTAAACGTCTCAGGTGAGGTTGTCAGATCCGGGTTTCGCGAATGGCAGCCTGGCCTGCGTATCGCCGATGTGATTCGGTCTCCGAGTGACCTTAAATCACAGGCTGATCCTCGATACGTACTGATTCGCCGTCTGAGCAATCCGGATTTGCAAGTGTCCCTGGTTTCAGCGAACCTGACGAACGCCTGGAGTGCGACACACACAGCCGCCAACGTCGAACTTGAACGTGGCGATCAGATTTATGTGTTTGGGCTGACATCCGACCGGGCTGAAATTATTCGCCCATGGCTAGACCAGGTGCGATTGCAGGCTGAGACCCAGCATTTCTCTGAAGAGGTTGCGGTAGGTGGACGGGTTCGTGCGCCAGGGAATTATCCGCTGGAGCCCGGCATGCGCGTTAGTGACCTGATCCGCGCAGCAGGCGGTCTCGGTGAAGCAGCGTATATCGATCAGGCGGAATTGTCGCGACCTGTAGTAGACGCTGACGGAAACAAGGTATTGCTCCATTTCCCGATTGACCTGGCCGCGTTGCGTCGCGGGGAGGGTGACAACGATTTGTTGCTGAGCCCTTACGACTTTTTGACGATTCGGGAAGTACCGTACTGGCTGGATCAGGGCGCTATCGAGATCGCTGGTGAGGTCCGTTTCCCCGGGATTTATCGTGTCAAACGCGGTGAGACGCTTGCGTCGGTGCTGGAACGTGCGGGAGGATTAACCGAATTTGCTTATCCTGCCGGGAGTGTGTTTTTGCGGGAAGAGCTAAAAAAGCGTGAGCAGGAACAACTAAAAAATCTAACCGCACGCCTGCGTAACGAACTGCTGACTGTTCCCGGCGAGGATGGGGAAACCCAGGCCAGCGGAGAAGCCCTGCTCGAGCAGGTGCAATCTGCACAGGCGGTCGGACGTCTGGTGATTGATCTGGAACGTATTATCAACAACCAGGGTGATCTTGCAAAAGACCTTATAGTTAAAGATGGCGACCGGCTTCTGGTGCCACAGAATCCACAGGAAGTAACAGTCATCGGCCAGGTTCAATACCCGACGTCACATCTTTGGGATGATCAGCTGACGCGAGGTGATTATATTGCACGAAGTGGTGGCCTGGCATTTAACGCCGATCAAAAAAGGATTTATGTCGTACGGGCTTCGGGAGAAGTGACTATTCAGCGCCAATCTGCGTGGTTTCGCGGTTCTACGGTAGTTGATATTCAGCCCGGCGACACCATTGTAGTGCCCCTTGATGTCGATCGTGTCCGGCCGCTGACGCTGTGGTCGAGCGTCACGCAGATTATTTACCGACTGGCAATTTCGGTTGCTGCGGTTAACTCTTTTTAATTTCTGAGCGATCTTCAAATAGCATGAAAAATTGTGCCATGAACTGGAATCTTCCCGGGACCCACTTGTAATGCGACGTATTCTGGATTTTATTGTCAGCTTGACAGGGTTGTTAGTCTTTGGCCCAGTCATCCTTGTTTTTGCATTTTTGATCTGGCTGCAGGATAAGTCGTCGCCGCTGTATCTAGCGGTACGTGCTGGCCGGGATGCCAAGCCTTTTCGCATGGTTAAATTACGCTCCATGGTGGCTAATGCAGACCGCATCGGGGGAGATTCGACTGCGGGCGACGATATGCGCATCACGCCCATTGGTACCCTCGTGCGACGCTACAAGCTCGATGAGTTGACGCAATTGTGGAATGTTCTGGTTGGTGATATGTCACTGGTGGGCCCTCGTCCAAACACGTTGAGAGAGGTTGAGACGTATACGGAAGCGGAGCGGCAGTTGTTGAGCGTAAGACCGGGAATCACCGATTTTTCATCCATCGTGTTCGCGGATGAAGGTGAAATTCTTCGGGGTCATGCAGATCCGGATGATGCATATCAAAAGTTGATCCGGCCATACAAGAGTCGCCTTAGTCTGGTGTATGTAAATAATAAGAGCCTGATGCTGAACATCCGCCTTGTTTTTCTTACGGTGCTGGCGGTCGTGCACAGAGCGGCGGCGTTGCGTAGGGTTGCAACGTTGCTGGCAAAAAATGGTGCTTCGGAGGATCTGGTCGCGGTGGCATATCGAACGGTCCCGCTGAGCCCGGGATCGATACTGGAATAAGACTATGCAAAAAGAACAAACTTGCCCGGACATCACCCAGTCCACGCCGCGGCCGGAATTTCTGGAAGTCACCGAAACTTCCGGTCAGCCCGTCACCCAGGAGCAATTTGAGCGTCATTGTAATCGCTACTATTGGGCTGGCGATTATTGTGCTGGAAAAGACGTCCTGGAGGTTGCCTGTGGTTCTGCTGCCGGAATTGGTTACCTGCAAAGTATAGGTGCCCGCGTAATTGGCGGGGACATTTCCGAGGCAGTGTTGGCGGGACCAAGACAATATTACAAAGATCGGGTGCAACTACAGGTAATGGATGCACAGAAATTGCCACTGGGTGACAATTCGGTCGATGTAGTGATCATTTTTGAAGCACTATACTATCTTGCCAAGCCCGAGAAATTTGTGGCAGAGTGCGCGCGCGTTCTGAGACCCGGTGGTAATGTCCTGGTATGCAATGCAAACAAAGATTTGTATGATTTTAATCCCAGCCCTTACTCGCATGAGTACCACGGTGTCGTAGAACTGCGTGAATTGTTCGGAAATTTCGGGTTTGCAACCAGGTTTTGGGGCGGATCGCGTCTCGCTGCAACATCGCTACGGCAGAAGCTTCTGCGGCCGGTGAAAGCACTCGCTGCCAAAAGCGGTCTGATACCCAAGACAATGGCTGGCAAGAAGCTTCTTAAACGGATTGTGTTTGGCCAAATGAAGTCAATGCCACCGGAAATCAGGCCAAACGAAGTCCGCCGTGAAAGCTTTGACGAGTTGGACGCACAAGTTCCGGCGACGGCCCACAAAGTTATTTACTGCGTCGCAACCCTTAACGAAACATAGGCACAAAATGGAAACAAGAACTGTACCCTTTTTTAATTATCCTGAACTCTACCGTCAGCATCAGGAAGATTTCGACAAAATTATCACTGACGTTCTATCTCGTGGTGCGTACATTATGCAACGCGATTTATTTGAATTTGAGGCACAGCTGGCAGATTACCTTAACGTAAAACATGCGATTGGTGTGGCCGATGGAACCATGGCGCTGCTGTTAAGTTGTATTGCCGCAGGAATCAGTGAAGGTGATGAAGTCATCGTGCCCAGTCACACATTTGTGGCTTCGGCAAGCTCCATACACCACAGTGGTGGGGTTCCGGTGTTATGCGACTGCGGGCCTGATAATCTCATTGATGCGGATTCAGTTAAAAAGCTGCTGACATCGCGTACCAAAGCGATCATGCCAGTGCAGCTGAACGGGCGCACTGCCAACATGGATCCTATCCTGGAAATCGCCGAGGAGCATGGTCTGAAGATCATCGAAGACTCCTGCCAGGCGCTGGGTTCAAAATTCAAGAATCGTTTTGCCGGTACCTTTGGTGCGGCTGGAACGTTCAGTTTTTTTCCGGCCAAAACTCTGGGCGCGTTTGGAGATGCAGGGGCGGTGGTTACAAATGATTCAGCGATCGCCGAAAGAATAGTTGGCTTGCGGGATCACGGTCGCGATCACCGCACAAACACGGTAACCCAGTTTGGGTTTAATGCCCGCCTGGATAATTTGCAGGCGGCAATCCTGATGTACCGGCTAAGCAAATATGATGACTACGTAAAATATCGTCGCGGCATTGCCGAGATCTATCAGGCAGCATTGCAGGAAATTGAGGACCTTGTTTTACCACCCGGTCCGCATGCTGATGCAGACCATTTTGATGTATTTCAAAACTATGAATTGCGCTCCGGGCGACGGGACGAATTGAGAGCGCACCTGGACCAACACGGAGTAGGTACAATCCTGCAGTGGGGAGGTTCATGTCTCCATCAGTTCAGCGCTCTGGAGCTACGTGCAGAATGTCCGAACACCGAAATTCTCACGACCGAATTTATGATGATCCCTATGAATACGGTAATGACATTTGACGATGCCAGATACGTTAGTTCACTGATCCGTTCATTTTACGGTCTACCAAAGGATTTTGAGGCATGAGTAAAACCAAATCAGCATCTGTAAAGGGTGGGTTTCGTAGTGAAGCGGAAATTCAGGAACCGCTGATAAACAAAGCCTGTTTCGACAGTAATCCCGGAAGTTGGCAGGAAAAACTCGAACAATTTCCAAAATACGTACGTCGACAAAACTTGACCCGCTTTTTAGCGCTGTACGAAATATTCAAGAAAGTAATCGAAGTCAAGGGATCGATCGTAGAGTGCGGCGTGCACCAGGGTTTTGGAGTTATGACCTGGGCAAAGCTTTCGGCAATCATGGAGCCTGTCAACCTGACTCGGCGTATTTACGGTTTTGATACTTTTGAAGGCTTTCCCAGTGTTGCCGATGAGGACAGCACTGATATCAGCCATGAAGTACAAAAAGGCGCATTGGCAGCGGATAGTAAAGAGGAACTTGAAAAGCTGGTAGCGGCGCATGACTCCACAAGGTTTCTCGGACATATTGATAAAGTAAAACTGATCAAGGGTGATGCTACGCGGACCATTCCGGAATTTTTGGAGGAACATCCCCACTTGCTGGTGAGTCTGCTCTACATGGACTTTGATTTGTACGAGCCCACAAAAGTGGCACTGGAACATTTCTTGCCGCGGATGCCACAAGGCGCCATCGTCGCTTTCGACGAACTGGATAATCCGTTATGGCCCGGTGAAACGCGGGCTGCCATGGAGTTTTTTGAAAAGTATGGCTTTCGCATTCAACGCGTGCCGTACGATCCGTACATCGGATACGCGGTGCTGGGTGGGTAACGCAATGACAACAGCGACAGGCGCTACCCGCGGCGACTGCGAAACTCTGGAAGAGTACGCGCAGAATCTGCGTCTGCACGCGCTGGCGATGACCAGTCGTGGCAAGAGCTCGCATATTGGTTCTGTGTTTTCCATCGCAGATATATTGGCTGTGTTGTACGGGCGGGTGCTCAATGTGCGCCCGCAGGAGCCAGGCTGGGATCAGCGGGACCGCTTTATACTAAGCAAGGGACATGCCGGAGCAGGGGTTTATGCTGCATTGGCGCTGGCAGGTTTTTTTCCGGTTGAACGTCTCAAAGATCATTATCAGAACGGATCCCAACTCAGCGGGCATGTCAGTCACAAAGGTGTGCCGGGAGTGGAGCTGTCGACTGGATCACTGGGTCACGGACTTGGTGTGGGTGTGGGCATGGCATTGGCAGCACAGCGCAAGGCGCAAAACCATCGGGTGGTGGTTCTGCTTAGCGACGGTGAATGTGATGAAGGCTCGGTATGGGAAGCTATTTTATTTGCTGCGCATCACAAGCTCGACAACGTGACGGCCATTGTTGATTACAACAAAATTCAATCTCTGGACCTCGTTGCAAATACGTTGGGATTGGAACCCTTTGCTGATAAATGGTCAGCGTTCGGGTGGTCCGTTACTGAGGTTGACGGGCACGACCATGGTGAATTAGCTACAGCACTGGAAGCAACGGCATCTCGAAATGGACAGCCCAATGTTGTGATTGCCCACACCACCAAGGGCAAAGGTGTATCGTTCATGGAACGCAGCGTATTGTGGCATTATCGCTCTGCGCAAGGCGATGAATTCGATGCGGCAGCGGCAGAGCTCAAAGGCCGCACTGAATCGGACGTAGTCTGATGCGTGACCATTTTATCAAGGCACTCACAGCTGAAGCTGAGCACAATTCAGATATCGTTCTGATTACCGGCGATCTGGGTTTTTCAGTACTCGATGACTTTGCTGAGCGCTTTCCCAGCCAGTTTTACAATTCAGGGGTGGCCGAACAGAACATGACCCAGCTGGCGGCTGGTCTGGCGCTGGAAGGGGCCAAAGTGTTCACCTACTCTATCGGCAATTTCACTACGCTGCGTTGTCTGGAACAAATTCGTAACGATGTGTGTTATCACAATCTGGATGTGACAGCTGTTGCAGTGGGTGGTGGTTTTTCATACGGACAGCTGGGTATGTCACATTTTGCGACCGAGGACCTGGCGATTCTGCGTGCGCTGCCGGCGATGACCGTTGTCGCACCATCCGATCGGCGTGAATGTGAGCTGCTCACTCATCAACTGGTAAAGATGGGGGGGCCGGCATACCTGCGCATCGACAAAGGCTCGTCTGGTGAAGAAGACAATGAAGCCAGCCCACCGCAATTAGGCAAGTTGCGCACCTTGCGAACAGGAGATGATCTGGCATTGATATGCTGCGGTGGTATTTTGGCCGAAGCCCTTGGTGCCGCTGGCAAGCTGGCGGACCGGGGTATAAATGCGACTGTGATCAGTGCGCACACCGTCAAGCCGCTCGACGGTGAGGCCATCGTTGAATTGGCTCGCAAAATGCCCATTATCACGGTTGAAGAACACAATATAACCGGCGGTCTTGGTGGCGCCGTCGCTGAGACTATTTTGTCTGCATCGGTACAGTGTCCCGGCTTTGCGCGCATAGGGCTTGGCGATATTTACCCGGAAATCGTAGGTGATCAGCAGTACCTGCGAAACGTCTATAAAATGGATGCGCCGGTAATCGAAAATACTGCATTAGAACTGCTGGGTAGCGTTTAGCGCCATCTGATGCCGCAAAACATTGCACAGTACTGTGCGTTCAGTTGCTGTGCGGTGAGCGAAATCTTGAGGTTTGAATGATGAGTGATACCAAAAATTCCGAATCGCCGCCATCCCGCAGGGTGGTTCCGGGAATCCAGGGGTATTTCATCGAAACGCCGTTGCGTGGTGACGTTCAGGGTGCGACTTTTACGCGCATGTGGCAGCAGTGCCGCGCACACTGGTTGTGGCTGTTGCTGGCCATGATCATTGGTGGCGCAGTCGGCATATTGGCATTTGTAAAAACGACACCAGTCTATAGAGCTTCAGTCACGATCGCGCCGGCAGAGGATGTGGAAGGCGGCTCCGGTCTGGGAGCGTTGGATCAACTCGGTGGTATTGCATCGCTCGCGGGTGTACCGCTCGATGCCAAAGTGGACAAGACCCAGCTGGCGATGGCGTACCTCACGTCCGATGCGCTAACCCGCGAATTTATCATCGACAATAATCTGATGCCGGTGCTCTTCTCGAAAAGCTGGGACAGCAAGTCTCAAAAGTGGACTTCGGAAGAACCTCCGACGATGAATCAGGCGATCGTCTCTTTGGATCAGGGTGTGCGCAAAATTGCGCGAGTTCCCACTACGGGACTGTAC
>JABDLQ010000326.1 GCA_013002925.1 Gammaproteobacteria bacterium
GCCAAAAAACAACTGCAGGAAATTGTTTGACATGACCAGCATCAGCATGGCGAACGTGAACAGTGAGATATAACTGAAAAACCGCTGATAGCCCGGATCCTCACGCATATAGCCCACGGTATAGATATGCACCATCAGCGATACAAAGGTCACCACACACATCATCAGTGCCGAGAGTCGGTCGATTAAAAAGCCCACCTCCATGCGCAGACCGTCACTGATCATCCAAATGTAAACCGTCTCATTGACCGATGCCTGACCACCAAACACGATGCCGTAAAACACCACAGCCGACAGCGCAAATGACACGCCGACACCGCCGATGCACAGCCAATGCGCGCCGGCACGACCAATCCGTTGTCCAAAGAGGCCGGCTACGATTGCCGCGATCAGGGGTGCCAGAATGATCAGCAAATGAATATTCACGCGCTCATCCTTTCATCACGTCGAGTTCTTCAACGTCAATAGTGCGGCGGCTGCGAAACAGCACGACCAGTATGGCAAGTCCGATAGCGGCTTCGGCAGCGGCGACGGTCAGAATAAAAAACACAAACACCTGGCCGTCGAGGTTGCCGAGATAGCGTGACAAGGCAATAAAATTGAAATTAACCGCCAGCAACATCAATTCGATACACATCAACAACACGATCAGATTCTTGCGGTTTATGAATATGCCGGCCACCGAAATACTAAACAGCACCGCCGCCAGCATCAAAAAGTGATGTAATCCAATCATGAGGATTCTCCTCCCGGCTTTGGAGGCAGGGTTTCTGACTCTGCTTTCATCGACACGAGGCGCACCCGCGAGCCAGGATCAGCCGCGACCTGCTTGTTGATGTCCTGGGCTTTTAACCCGGGACGCCGGCGCATCGTCAGTGTTATTGCTGCAACGATGGCCACGAGCAGGATGACCGCCGCAAGCTCAAAAGGGTAAACGTACTGCGTGTAGAGCACTTCCCCCAATGCTTCGGTATTGCTGAACTCTTTTGGATGAGCCACCGGTTCGGCGACCAGTTCAAGCCCCATTTTTTTGTGCCAGACAACGTAACCGATCTGAATCACCACCAGTGCAGCCACCAGCACCCCGATCGGCATGTAACGCGTAAAACCCTCTTTGAGTTTTTCAACATTGACATCCAGCATCATCACAACAAATAAAAACAGCACCATCACAGCGCCAACGTAGACCAAAACCAGCGTGATACCTAAAAACTCGGCTTCCAGCAGAATCCACAAAACGGCGCTATTAAAGAAAGCAAGCACCAGGTAGAGCGCCGAATACACTGGATTACGCGATGTCACAACGCCGATTGCCGCTGCGATCAGCACCACTGCAAATAGCCAAAATACGATTGATGTCATCAAAGCTTTACCCTAATCCCGCAGAATGTTCTGCAGCCGCCCCTGTCTTACCGGTAATCTGCGTCGGCACTCTTGTCTGAGGCAATCATCGCCTCGTATTTCATTCCGACCGCAAGCAATTTGTCCTTTGTCATGATGTTTTCGCCACGGTTTTCCATGTGATATTCATGGATACGTGTTTCCACGATGGCATCCACCGGGCAGGCTTCTTCACAGAAACCGCAATAGATGCATTTAAACAGATCAATGTCATAGCGCGTGGTGCGGCGCGTGCCGTCATCACGCATATCAGAATCAATGGTAATTGCCAGCGCCGGGCATACTGCTTCACACAACTTGCAGGCGATACAACGCTCTTCCCCATTCGGATAACGACGCAAGGCATGCAGTCCACGAAAGCGGTGAGACTGAGGTGTTTTCTCCACCGGGTAGCGCAATGTCACCGGCTTCCTGAAAAACTGTTTCAGAGTAACCCATAGCCCTGAACGCAGCTCGCTCAGCAACAGCGTTTTCATTACATTCATGAGATTCCACCGTATTTGGCAAACCATGGACCCACGTGAGCCCACACCATTATGCCTTCCACAAACAACCAGATAATCGTAATCGGAATAAACACCTTCCAGCCGAGCCGCATAATCTGGTCGTAGCGGTAGCGTGGAAACGTGGCCCGAAACCATAAAAAGCAAAACAGAAAAAACCCGGTTTTAAAAATCAGCCAGAACCAGCTCGATGCGCCAAGAAACGTATCACCGATGACCGGGATACCCTGAAAAGGTGACAACCAGCCACCCAGGAACATCATCGCAGTTAATGCGGCGATCAAAATCATGTTGGCGTATTCGGCCAAAAAGAACAGCGCAAATGCCGCTCCCGAGTACTCCACGTGAAACCCGGCAACAATCTCGGACTCCCCTTCAGCCACATCAAATGGCGCGCGGTTGGTTTCGGCGACTCCCGAGATAAAATACACCATAAACAGTGGCAGTAGCGGGAGCCAGTACCAATGCAAAATGCTACCTTCCTGACCACGTATGATGTCACCCAGATTCAATGACCCGCTGGCCATCAGAACACCAACCAGGGCAAATCCCATGGCGATTTCGTAAGCGACAATCTGCGCAGCGGAACGCATCGCACCCAGCAGCGCATATTTGGAGTTTGATGCCCAGCCGCCCAATATGACCCCATACACACCCAGCGATGTCAGTGCCAGAACAAAGAGCAAACCTGCATTGATATCGGACAACACAAACTCTGGAGTCATCGGCATCACAGCCCAGACCGCCAGTGCCGGTACCAGCGTAATCAGCGGTGCGACCAGGAACAAAAAGCGGTTGGCACTGCTTGGTAACAGGATTTCCTTGATCAATAACTTGATCACGTCTGCAAAGGGTTGCAGCAGCCCCAGTGGGCCGACACGGTTGGGGCCCATGCGGGCCTGCATGTGGCCGATGACCTTGCGCTCAAAATATGTGAGCATCGCCACGCTCAGAATCAGTGGCAACAAAATTGCGACGATATAGAGCAACGTTCTGCTGAGCGGTTGCAAAAACTCAGGCAAGATGGAGACGATGGCATCAACCATGATAGTCCTTTATCACGCTGTTGCCTGCAGAGGTGGACTTGCAGCTGTGTGGCCAACTTCCTGAAGAGGCCTGGAGCGGCGCACTACCGGGTCAGAGGTGTATAACCCGGGGGATGCACCACTGTCCGGAGCATCACTGTGACCTGCACTACCTGCTGTGGTAAACACATTGCGTAGCGCCACTTCGCCAACCGCCTGCTGTGCTGCCGTCAGTACTTCCTCTGCCGAATTAAAGTCAAACCCTTCGCATTCAAGCGTGTTGCCCAACACCCGCAGTATTTTCCAGCCTGGACGCGCTTCTCCTAACGGGCTACCGGCTCCAGTGTAGCTTTGCCAGCGGCCCTCACAATTGACGAAGGTTCCGGCACTTTCGACAAAACTGCCCAGCGGCAATATCACATTGGCATAGCTTTGCATTGCTTCGGTGAGGTAACTGCTAACGCACACCACGTGGTTTGCCGCCGCCAAAGTCTCTACCGCCTGGGCAGCGCTTGCACAATCATTTTCTGCCTCAAATCCAAATAACAGATAGGCCTTCAGCGGATCGGCGAACATCTGGCTGACGTTCTTGCCTGTTTGCACCGCCTCACGACCGCCTTCATCACGGTGCGGCAACACGCCCAGCATTGCTGCACCGGCAGAGTTGGCCGCTTCACCCATGCAATTGAGCGACGCTGCACAGGCTTGTGCCAATGCTGACGCCAATGACCGTATCACACTCCACTGTGGGTGCCGGGCCGCTGCGTGGCCCAGAAAAACGCTGCCTTTCTCCGCTTCCTGCAATGCTTTTACCATCTGTCGATGAGCGTCGCTTACCGTGGCATTGTGAACCAGCGATTGCAGCTCGCCGCTGACATTCGCCTGTGCCGCCTGGCACAATGCAGCAATCTGGCCAGATAAATCCGGACCCACCAGGTGAGCATGACGTGCAAACAGATAGTCATCGTCCTGCTCGTTTACGATCATGACCCGCGCACCATTGCGCACAGCTTTGCGAACCCGATGCGCAAACATGGGTACTTCCGTGCGGGGACGACAGCCCAGCATTAACAGCGCGTCCTGTGTGTCAATATCGGCGATGGCGATCTCAAGACCCGGATAGGCAGCATCGTCCTGTTGGGCGCTGAAATCTGTTTGCCGCAGCCGGTGATCAAGGTTCGCTACGCCCAACGAGCGCGACAGTAATTTGATCAGGTAGAGCTCTTCAGCGGTAGACCACGGCGCCGCGAGCAGACCTGCCTGGGATGGATCATCTGATACCGTTTTGCGAATTCCTGATGCCGCCACGCCCAGCGCCGTCGCCCAGTCAGTTGTGCGCCATTCTCCATCCTGCCGGATCATCGGTTCGGTCAACCGCTCATCACTGTACAAGCCTTCACATGAGTAGCGGTCGCGATCGGAAATCCAGGTTTCATTGAGTGATTCGCTGTCACGCGGCACCACCCGCATCACTTTACCGCGCCATACATGACCATAGAGGTGCGAGCCAAAGGCATCATGGGGTGACACCAGCTCCGCCTGGCGCATCTCCCACGAGCGGGCGCGAAAACGAAATGGCTTGTTGTTCAGTGCCCCGACCGGGCACAGATCGATGATATTTCCGGACAACTCATGGTCAACTGTTTTTTCGATATACGGCGCGATTTCCATATTTTCGCCACGACCGATCGTGCCAAGCTCCTGAATGCCGGCAATCTCCTGACCAAAACGGACACAACGGGTGCAGTGGATACAGCGTGTCATGTCGGTGGACACCAGCGGGCCCAGATATTTGTCCTCCACCGCACGTTTGCTCTCGGTATAACGGGAAATACCACGCCCATACCCCATTGCCAGGTCCTGCAGTTCGCATTCGCCTCCCTGGTCGCAAATGGGACAGTCCAACGGGTGATTGATCAACAAAAATTCCATGGTTGCGCGTTGCGCGGCGATGGCGGCTTTGCTGCGTGTAAAAAACTTGTTGCCATCACCGACCGGTGTCGCACAGGCAGGCATGGGTTTGCGGCCGTTCTCCATTTCTACCAGGCACATACGACAATTGGCCGCGACTGACAGTTTTTTGTGATAGCAAAATCTTGGAATGTAGATGCCAGCCTCGTCTGTTACTTCAATCAGCATTTGACCAGGGTCAGCCGACAAAGTCTGGCCATCGACTTCGATTGTGATTTTTTTGTCGCTCATCGTGTACGGCTTCCTGAATGCATCACGCTACCTGGGCATCCGGCGCGTCCACGATGCTGTGGCCGTGTTCCACCAGATACTCGAATTCATGTCCAAACTGACGCAAGAAACTCTGCACCGGCCACGCTGCCGCATCACCCAGCGCACAAATGGTGTGTCCCTCGATCTTGTTGGCCACATCCATCAGTTTGCCCATATCCTCTGGTGTGCCCTGACCTTTGCGGATCCGGCGAATCATGCGGTACATCCAGCCGGTGCCTTCGCGGCACGGCGTGCATTGGCCGCAGCTCTCGGCATAGTAGAACCGGGAAATTCGCTCCAGCACACTGACCATGCACGTCTGATCGTCCATAACGATCACCGCGCCGGTACCCAACGCCGAACCGGCGGCCTGAACAGAATCGTAGTCCATCGTTGCTTCGAGCATTTTTTCACCCGGAACAACCGGCACAGACGAGCCGCCCGGTATGACGGCTTTGAGAGACCGCCCGTGCCTGACCCCACCGCAAATCTCCAGCAATTCACGAAACGGTATGCCCATGGGCAATTCGTAATTGCCGGGTTTATTGACGTGCCCGGATACCGAAAAAATGGCCGTCCCACCTGCGTTTTCCACACCCAGGTCTTTGAACCACTGCGCGCCTTTGCTGATAATGCTGGGCGCCGACGCGAGGCTGTAAGTATTGTTGACCGTCGTTGGTAAACCGAAGGCCCCGAAGTTCGCAGGGAATGGAGGTTTGAAACGCGGTCGTCCAGGTTTACCCTCCAGCGACTCCAGCAGGCCGGTTTCCTCGCCACAGATATAGGCGCCGGCACCGACAAACGTGTGCAGATCAAAATCGATGCCGGAACCTAAAATGTTTTTGCCCAGATAACCACGCTCATAGGCTTCTTTTACAGCCGCTTCAAAACGCGGCACCGGTTCATCGATAAATTCCCCGCGAATATAGTTGTAGCCGACAGTCGCACCAATCGCGTACCCGGCGATCAGCATGCCTTCGACCAGTGCATGCGGGTTATAGCGTAAAATATCGCGATCATGACAGGTGCCGGGTTCGCTCTCGTCCGAGTTACAGACGATGTATTTTTGTCCCGGCGCCGTACGCGGCATAAAGCTCCATTTGAGCCCTGTCGGAAACCCTGCACCGCCCCGACCGCGCAATCCCGACGCTTTCATCTCGTCGATTACCTGCTCCGGCGTCATGCCATTGACAATTTTTTTAAGCGCGGTGTAACCACCCACTTTTTCATAGGTATCAATGGACCATGAGTTTTCAAGACCAAACGTCTCAAAAGCCACCAGATTTTTTTGTTCCAGCCATTTACTCATCGGGTTCTCACTCAACGGCGTCCAGAATTTCATCCACTTTCGCTGGCGTCAGGTTTTCATGATAAACGTGATCTACCATCATCATCGGTGCACCAACACAGGCCGCCAGACACTCTTCCTCGCGTTTGAGAAAAAATTTGCCATCCGGGGTGCTCTCCCCGGTTTTAATTCCCAGTTTCTTTTCAATATGACTGACCAGTTCGTCGGCACCACACAACATGCAACTGATGTTTGTGCACACTGAAACGCTGCACCTGCCGACCGGTTTCGTTTCGAACATGGAATAAAACGCTGCCACCTCGTACACCTGGATAGCAGGGATATCAAGATACTCCGCAACGGCATTCATCAGCTCATCAGTCAAATAACCGTGATTGTGGTGTTGTACTTCGCGCAATGCTGCGATCACCGCCGAGCGTTGCCTGCCAGCCGGAAACTTGGCGACCCAGCGATCAATTTCAGCACGAGTTTCCGCCGCAAGAATGGACTCGCCAGAGCCGGGATGTGTTGTGTCACTCATAATGCTTTACCGGTCCACTTCGCCAAACACGATATCCTGCGTGCCAATCACTGCGACCACATCGGCCAGCATGTGCCCGCTGACCATTTCGTTCATGGCGGACAGATGGGCAAATCCCGGCGCGCGTATCTTGCAGCGAAACGGTTTGTTTGCGCCATCGGAAATGAGGTAGCACCCGAACTCGCCTTTGGGATGCTCAAGTGCGGCATACGCTTCACCGGCCGGCACACAAAACCCCTCGGTGAATAATTTAAA
Source organism: Gammaproteobacteria bacterium (assembly GCA_013002925.1). Classification (GTDB taxonomy): domain Bacteria; phylum Pseudomonadota; class Gammaproteobacteria; order Steroidobacterales; family SZUA-146; genus SZUA-146. The sequence continues at coordinate 7,237 of JABDLQ010000326.1, forward strand.
ATGATGAATCAGCGACTCCATGTCCGCTTTCATGTCGGGGCGCTGGGGTGGTGCGACTTTTGCATCTCCAACCATGACCGGTCCCGGGTTGTCGCGTAACCAGTCGACACACTGCTGGATAATGCGATTGGACTGCCGCATCTCTTCGACGCGCACCAGGTACCGGTCATAGCAATCGCCGTTTACGCCAACCGGAATATCAAATTCAACGCGATCATACACCTCGTAAGGTTGTTTCTTGCGCAAATCCCATTCAATCCCGGAACCGCGGAGCATCGGTCCTGAAAACCCGAGCGCCAGTGCCCGCTCCGGAGTTACCACCCCGATGTTCACCGTGCGCTGCTTCCAGATACGGTTATCGGTCAACAAGGTTTCATAGTCGTCAACGCAACCGGGGAAACGCTCACAAAAGTCAGCAATAAAATCAAGTAGCGATCCGTCCCGGTTCACATTCACTTTGTCGGCGTCTTTTTGTGATCGATATCGCGAAGGTTGCAGTTTGGGCATGTGCTCGGGCAGATCCCGGTACACACCACCTGGCCGGTAATAAGTGGCATGCAGGCGTGCACCGGACACCGCTTCATAACAGTCCATCAGGTCTTCCCGTTCGCGAAACGCATACAGGAATAATGTCATCGCGCCGATATCCAGCCCGTGTGCACCGATCCACATCAAGTGGTTCAAAATGCGGGTGATCTCATCAAACATGACGCGGATATACTGGGCACGTTCCGGCACGGTCACGCCCAGAAGTTTTTCGATCGCCATGACATAGCCGTGTTCATTGCACATCATCGATACGTAATCCAGGCGATCCATGTATCCGATGCTCTGATTGAACGGCTTGGTTTCCGCCAGTTTCTCCGTACCACGATGCAACAGACCAACATGCGGGTCAGCCCGATGAATCACTTCACCGTCCATCTCCAGTACCAGCCGCAACACGCCGTGTGCCGCCGGATGCTGGGGACCAAAATTCATCGTGTAGCTTTCGATCTCACGCATGTTCGGCATCATCTTTCAAATTAGGGTCATAGCGATTGTCATCGCGAATCACTTTCGGAACCAGGGTGCGGGGCTCAATGCTCACAGGTTGATAGATTACCCGTCCCTTGTCGGGATCGTAGCGCACTTCAACATGCCCACTGATCGGAAAATCCTTGCGAAACGGATGACCGACAAAACCATAATCCGTCAGTAAGCGGCGTAAATCCGGATGACCATCGAACAATATTCCAAACATGTCGAACGCTTCCCGTTCAAACCAGTCTGCAGAATTCCAGATGCCATGCACGGAAGGCACGCGTGGGGCGTCATCATCCGGTGCATAAACCCGTACACGCAGACGCGTATTGTGAGTGCAGGACAGCAGATGATACACCGCTGCGAAACGCGGACCGTCACGATCGTGGTGGATGTTTTCCCGTGCCGACAC
>JABDLQ010000334.1 GCA_013002925.1 Gammaproteobacteria bacterium
TCACATCATTTACAGCACGACTGTCTATATCCATCCGCGTCAGGGTGATCGTCAGGAGTTCACAGATATCCGGTTCATCATCAACAATAAGCGCTACAGGTTTTTTCATCATCATCAATTGCGTAAAGTGAGAAGTTTAAACGATCCAGCGTTCGGGGTCAGAAAACACCACGCGAAAGCGGCTACCACCGCCGTTGCGATGTTCGTAAGCCAAAGTCGCACGGTTGCATTCACACAGCTCGCGCGCGATAAACAATCCAAGACCGGTACCATCCGCCGCATTGGTAAAGAACGGTTCAAATATATGCTCCACTTTATCCTCGGCAATACCGGGGCCGCGGTCGAGAACATCAAGGTAAGGACGTTGATTGCCGCTGAGACGGCCAGTGGCAATGGTGAAGCCGGGCACGTCAGCATTATTTCCGTATCGCAGCGCATTTTCGCATAGATTCCACAACACCTGCTGCAGGTGCCCGGGGTCAACGCGGACCTGCAGCGAACCATTGCACGGGCGGTATTTCAGTGCGGCTGCATCCAGACGCGCACTAAGCAGGTAGTCGTCGGTAAATTCCTTGATCCAGGCGTTGAGGTCGATCTTTTTTGGCCGGGTATGGTCACGTTTTGAAAACAGCAACACGCTTGAAATGATGTCGCTGACGCGGCTGCAGTGATTGCTGATTATGTCAGTCAGGCGTTTGTCTTCCGTCGCCAGGCCCTCGGCTTCAGACAGCAATTGACTGGCATGGCTAATGGCGCCTACCGGGTTACGAATTTCATGCGCGATACTGGCGCTCAGGCGGCCCAGTGCAGCAAGCTTGCTTTGCTGGACGCGTTCAGCAAGCTGGGATGTGTCTTCCAGAAAAATTGTTGTTGGGGCAGGCGAAGATTGTCCGATGGGTGCAAAATGCGGAGTGATTACAGTAGCACCATCCGCCGAGGTCATGCCTCCGTATGACGATGCCAGCCCGGCGGCATCATTACGCCATGCGATCGTCAGGCGGTAAAGGTCCGCAGAAATTTCGCGCAAATGTTGATGGCTGTTCTTTTCAGGAGCGCCCAATAAGCGCGCGGCTGAATCGTTCATCAAACGTACGTGATCATTTTCGTCAATCACTACAATGCTCTCGCGCAGGTGCTGAATAATATACTGGTTCAATTCGTTAAGGTTGGCCAGGTCAACTTCGCGCCGCGCCGCCAGGGCCTCGGATTCCCGCAGACGCCGTGCCAGGGGTTGCGCTGCCGCAGCGATAATAAAGATGGTTGCTCCGAGCACGCCCGCCGGGGTGAACTCAGAGAAGGAAGTCAGATTTTCAAACGTGGACAGCAACTGCTCAATCAGAACGGTTATCGATGACAGAGCAGCGAAGACGAAGGCAGAGCGCCGTGGCAAGGCAAAAGCCGTCGCACCGACCGAGACAATCAGCAAATTGCCGATGCCACTTTGAATGCCGCCACTTGCATGCATGATGACCGTGATGGCAAATACGTCGATGAGCAGCATCCACTGCAGCTGAGAGACGACATGTGGTCTCTCGCGGCGGATCCCGGCCGCACCAATCGTGGCAAATATCAAATAGATGTAGGCCGCCAGCTGGAACAACTTACTGTCATGAGCGCCCACAGCCGGGGGGCTGGAGGTCAAATAGAATACCGATAACAGAACAACACATATGAGCGCCCGATAGATGCTCAGCAGACCGACGATGCGCCAGGCGAACCCGGTGTCGACCAGATCAGCAGGGACCGGATCCCCGGATTGTGTTTCCAGCAGTGAGTTTTGGGCCATAGAGAGAGTCGAAATCCCGGGTCGGGCGGTGTGTCAAATGCCATAAGTGACTGATATCTTATCCTAAGCGATGGTTTTCTTCAGGAACGGGCACGATTCACAGTTGTTTCAGTTAGATTGGTGACATGCGGCTGGCACATGAGCTTTTTGCCAATTGCGAGCCATTCGGACACAATACGCGTCCTTGCATCCATGCAATCGCGATACAGGGCTCGGGAGCGCCAATGAATTTACACGAATATCAGTCAAAACAGCTGTTTGCCGAATATCACATACCAGTCCCAAAGGGCTTGCCCGCAAAGACCGCTGAAGATGCGGCTCAGGCGGCTCACCAGTTGGGTGGTGAACTGTGGGTCGTAAAAGCCCAGGTTCATGCCGGTGGTCGTGGCAAAGCCGGCGGGGTGAAGTTGTGCCGCACGGTGGACGAGGTCAAAGAGGCGGCGACGCAGATGCTGGGTCAGCGTCTGGTTACGCCACAGACAGTGGCCGAAGGATTGCCGATCAACGTGGTGTTCGTGGAAGAAGGTTCAGACATCGATCGTGAGCTCTATTTCAGCATGCTGGTAGATCGGGATGCGCGCCGGGTAGTGATGATGGTGTCCTCTGCCGGAGGTATGAACATCGAAGAAGTTGCCGAGAAGACGCCGGAAAAGATTATGACGGTGGAGATCAATCCGGCTACCGGTTTGATGCCTTATCAATCAAGACTGATGGCATTTGCGTTGCAACT
>JABDLQ010000469.1 GCA_013002925.1 Gammaproteobacteria bacterium
GATGCCGGTCAACAGGTACTGATCCTGGTGCCTGAAATCAGCCTCACGCCGCAGCTGCTGGCGCGCTTTGAAAGACGTTTTGCCGAACCGATAACCGTTTTACATTCGGGTCTCGGAAATACGGAACGTTTGCATCGCTGGCGGGCGGTGCGCGAGGGACAAGCTAAAATTCTCATCGGCACGCGCTCCGCGGTCTTTGCCGCGATGCCCGACCTTGGGCTGATCATTGTTGACGAAGAACACGACAGCTCTCTTAAACAACAGGAGGGTTTTCGATATTCGGCGCGCGACCTGGCAGTCGTGCGGGCACGCAGCCTCGACGTGCCTATTGTGATGGGTACCGCCACTCCTGCACTGGAAACTCTTAACAACGCGCTGTCAGGCAAATACCAGCTGTTGCATCTTAGAAACCGGGCAGGCGGCGCGCTCCCGCCCACTGTCGAACTGATCGATTTACGGACCGAACCGAGTCACCAGGGACTGAGTACGCGACTGGTGGATCGGGCGACACAGCATTTGCGCGCCGGGGGCCAGGTGCTGTTTTTTCTGAATCGCCGTGGCTTCGCGCCCACCTGGTACTGTAATCAGTGTGGCTGGATGGCCGACTGCCGACATTGTGATGCTCGTCTTACCTATCACCGCAACACCCATTCATTACGATGTCACCATTGTGCTGCTGTTGAAAGAGTTCCGGAGTGTTGTCCACAGTGTGATGCTGAACTGCAACCCGTTGGCCAGGGAACCGAACGCATAGAAAATGAACTGGCCCGCACCTTTCCTGATTTTAAGGCGGCACGCATGGATCGCGATGTGGTGCGTACCCGTGAAGATCTCGAACGCTTTCTCGATCAGGTTAATAGTGGCGAGATCAAGATTCTGGTGGGCACCCAGATGCTGGCCAAGGGGCACCATTTTCCCAACGTTACGCTCGTTGCCATACTCAATGCCGACCAGGGGCTGTTCGGCATCGACTTTCGCAGCACTGAGAAACTGGCGCAGACCATAGTCCAGGTTGCCGGGCGCGCCGGGCGTGCTGACAAACCGGGGCAAGTCCTGATTCAGACGTCCTTCCCCGAACATCCCTTGCTGCAAACCCTGATCAACGATGGGTATGAAGCTTTTACCCTGGAGGCGCTCAAAGACCGGGAGCAAACCCGATGGCCGCCCTATTCACACCTCGCCATGCTTCGGGTGCGCAGCAAGGAACAGCACAAGACCATGGGTTTTTTGCGCGCCGTCAAACAACAGCATGCAGCGCTGGCCGCGCAGCATCAGGTCACCATTCTGGGTCCGGTTGTCGCGCCGATGGCACGGCGTGCCGGCCAGCAGCATGGCCAATTGCTGTTGCAAAGTCAGGACAGGGCCAGGCTCAACGCTGTACTGGCCACCATGTGCCACCAGTTGACGGAGGCACCACCGGTGAGCGGCGTGCGCTGGTCGCTGGATGTAGACCCGATAGAATTGTTTTGAGGCGCCACCGGTCATTTGGCATTCAACCGTGAGGTTCCTTCAGGTAGACTTGCAGCCCATTCCCTCGCTGCGGTTTTAGACACCTTGAAAGCAACAATCGCCGAACTTTTGCACCAGTCGCTGCTGACCATCATAGAAACCGGTGCGGCAGAGTTTACGCTGCCGGCGGAGATTCTCGTCGAGCGCGCTCGCGACCCCCGGCATGGTGATCTGGCCAGCAATGTCGCCATGGCGCTGGCGAAAAAGGCCAGTATGCCACCGCGCGAGCTTGCTACATTGATTGTTGAACATTTGCCGCAGACACCTCAAATCGAGCGCGTCTCCATTGCCGGGCCCGGCTTTATTAATTTCACGCTGGCTGCCGGTGTTACCCAGCAACTGATCGCGCAAATTCTTGGCGCTGGCGAACAGTACGGCCGCTCCGATATCGGTGAGGGACAAAAAATCCTGGTTGAATTTATTTCGGCTAATCCTACCGGCCCATTGCATGTGGGCCATGGCCGCCTTGCTGCCTACGGTGCGAGCGTTGCCGCACTACTGGAGGCCGTTGGTTACGATGTGCACCGCGAATACTATGTGAATGACGCAGGCCGCCAGATGGACATTCTGGCTGTCAGTCTGTGGTTGCGCTATCTGCAAAAACGCGGCGAAGAAATATCGTTTCCAGCCAACGCCTATCGCGGTGAATACATCGTTGATATCGCAAAGACCCTGCAGGAAAACTACGGCGACCGGTTTCATTTTGAGGCTGATGCAGTGCTTGCAAATTTACCTCAGGATGAACCCGATGGCGGCGATAAGGAAGTCTATATTGACGCCATCGCAAACCGAGCCAGGGAGTTACTGGGAGATGACTATGCCGTGGTGCATGACACTGCGCTTACCGCCATCCTCGCTGACATTAAACAGGACCTGGAAGAATTTGGCGTAACCATTGATACCTGGTTTTCTGAACGCAGTCTGACCGATCAGCACCTGGTGGACCGTGCGCTGGTCAAACTCCAGGAGCACGACAGCGTGTTCGAAAAAGATGGTGCGCTCTGGTTCCGTGCCACTAATTATGGCGACGACAAGGACCGCGTCGTGAGGCGCGCAAACGGGCAGAAAACCTATTTTGCCTCTGACATTGCCTATCATCTGAACAAACGCCAGCGCGGCTTCGATCTTTTGCTGGATGTGCTTGGATCGGATCATCATGGCTATGTAACCCGCGTGCGTGCCGGTCTGGAAGCCATGGGCGAACCACCGGAATCGCTCGAGGTCAGGCTTATGCAGTTTGTGGCACTTTACCGTGGGGGCAAAAAAGCCCAGATGTCCACGCGCAGCGGCGGTTTTGTATCGTTGCGCGAATTGCGCGAAGAAGTCGGCAATGATGCCGCACGGTTTTTCTACGTGATGCGCTCCAATGATCAACATCTGGACTTCGATCTGGATCTGGCCAAGGAGAAGCGCGAGGAGAATCCGGTTTTTTACGTACAATATGCGCACGCCCGCACCCACCGTATTTTGCAACATCCCGAAGTGAGGAAACGCCCGTGGGATCGCACCAATGCGCTGAAACACCTGGCAAAACTGGATCATGTCAAAGAAGAGGCACTGCTCAAACAGCTGGCGCGCTATCCTGAAATTATCCAGTTAGCTGCCAGAAACCGCGCGCCGCAAACGGTCGTAAACTACTTGCGGGAGCTGTGTGCCAGCTTCCACAGTTTTTACAATGACGTGCGGGTTTTATGCGATGATAATGACTTGCGCGACGCACGCCTTGCACTGGCTACGGCTACCGCTCAGGTTATCAGCAACGGGCTGGGCCTGCTTGGAGTCAGCGCGCCAACCCGGATGTAGGTGCACCGCCACACTACCAGTCGATCTATGCCACGAGATTACAAACGCAGTCGTACGCGCAAGAAAAAACCAGCCACAGCCCGTCCGTGGTTTTGGTCGCTGGGCGGTTTTGGGATAGGACTTGTGGTCGCCATCTTACTGATGCGCAGCCTGGAACCCGGGCGTACTGACAATCCGGTTCCTGACCCGCAGGTCACCCTGCAACCACAAAGCTCCCGCGATGCCGACACAGAACCGTCAAAAGAATCTGATGCGTCGGCGACAGATCGTGCTGCAAAACGCGAATTGTTGCCACCTCCGGGTGATGAAGGTTTTGGCTTTTATGACCTGCTCCCGAACTTTGATTTCGTGGTCGCTGATGACTCCAATGAGAGTCCGGCTGCGACTCCATCATCGCGTAGACCGGACAACGCAATCAAAACACCACGGACACCCGGAACTTACATTCTTCAGGCCGGTAGTTTCAAAAAATTTGCAGACGCGGACCGCCGTAAAGCGGAACTCGCGTTTCAGGGCATCGAATCGAATATTCAGCAGGTCGTTCTGGGGGACGAGCAAATCTGGTACCGGGTCTACGTGGGCCCCACCAAAAACCTTGCCCAGCTTGAGGATCATCGCTCAACACT
>JABDLQ010000346.1 GCA_013002925.1 Gammaproteobacteria bacterium
TTGAGGGCGTCAGATATCTGAGCTCTGTCGGGGCTGGCGTTACCGCAAGTGGCGGATTGTTTGAATATCGGGCGGGCGATCGTGTTGAATTCAGCATTGGCGATATTCAATTGGGCGCGGCCCTTGCCGGACCGGTGATTACACCAGGGGACCTGGAACCGGTAGACGGCGCGTCTGCCGCCACCATGGAAAGAAGCGTCAATGTCGCGCGCTTTTTACAAACGCTGGACGACGATCGCGATCTGTCCAATGGCATCCAGATCACACCCTTGATGCATGACCTGGCGGCGGGGCGTACTATCGATTTTTCCAAGAGTCTTTCGAAATTTAGTGACGACGGCGCCGTGCAGATTCTGGTGGCCGATCTGACCGCAACGCGACCGACCGGTCCACAGATGCTGGTGAGTCCGGATCGCTCACTGCACCATTTTGGCGGTACGCTGAATTCGCTGATCAGCGAACTGACCCGCCAGATGGACGAACTGATCGGTCCGGCCACATGCGCCGCAGCCTCCGAATGCGATGCCATTGCGGTGGGCCACCGTGCCTGCGGTGGTCCCGGCGCCTATCGCGCATTCTCCACCAGTGTTACATCTGCTGCCGAACTTGAAGCGATCGCCAGCCAGCACCGACAACACAGCCGCGCGCTGAACATCGTCAATCAAGTTGTCAGTATTTGTTCGATCGTACCGAAACCAGCGGTCGATTGCGTCGCGAATCGTTGCCTAGCGCAGTAAACATTGGCCACTCATAAAAGGAGCAAGACTAATGAGCACCGCAAAAATAACCGCCATTCATTATTGCCCTTTACCCGTTCATTAGCGACCATGTTTGACTCGCATCAAAGATCAACAAACGTTGGCAGCTAACGATGCGGTTTGTTTTGGTAAGAGAAAATCTGGCAGGTTTCGATGACACCGACGACGACAATTCATCGCAGGGAGTGAGCGCAGGATAAATGATGCTGCAGTAGCCTATGGTTATAGCTGACGACTCTGGCGCAACGCCACTAATGCGAGGTCGTCATCGGCTTTGGGATCGACTGCTTTGTTGGCACGGAGCTCGGGTGATGGCCAGAAGCTGTAGCAGCCCTCAATCGAGCGGAAATTTGAGCACCCGACGGCGAGTGAATCGATCCGGCGCGGTGCAGCCGGGAGTCATCCCCAGCGCAATCTCTCGTTCCTGCCGCCGATGCCTCTACACCGTCTGGTCACGAGGCCGTTAAGTCAATTTTTTTGATAGCTGCCAAGGCAAATGCGGTCCCAAACCAAATTCAACTTCGACCCCTGTTTGTTCCCGTTCTAACGGCGCCGACAGAATCGCAAGCCAGCCAATGCAGAGATAAAAAACCAAACCGCCGCTGGCACCGGAACTTGTGAAACAGTTGCAGTGAATCCAATGTTCTGAAAATCGACCTCACGATTACTGCCTGTCAAGAAAGCGACCACGGAAGTTACATTCAGAGGTGCGGCCAACAATATGTCTTGTGCAGTGATGCCAGGGCTCGTACCTAAATCCGGCTCGATTTCCACTGTGCCGACATTGGTAGTGCCATTGAAGAAATCAAACACGATGTTGTCGACGTCATAACCTTCTCCGGTGTAATTCCAAAAATGTAACGTCGTAATGTCATAGGCGATGCCTAAATCGAACACCAGCTCCAGGCCTCCGCCGATCTCACTCGCAGTAAACCAGATATGAGTAGTCTGATTATGAAATTCTTCCGCGTCCGCAGACGGCGCATCGATCACCTTATCGATGGTTTGCCCCCCGTTAAAGGTATTATTGAAGGTCCCGGGCGACGTACCGGCGCCAACGCTGACAGAGATATTGTCGATGTTCAGATAAACATCGGAAATACCTGCGCTACTGGCCTGCGAAGGCAAACTCAAGGCCATGAGTGACAGCAATAATAATGCTTTAAAGGTTTTCCCGAATTGAGTCGTCATTGTTTTCGCTCCATAGAAACAGGCTGATCCACTGCGGCCTGCGTTATTGTAATTGTCGTATCACTAGCAGAAAGTCCCCGCTTGTAGTGCGTTCGGCGTCATTAATTAAAATCGTGTTTTTAATCACCGAACAACGTGGTATCAAAATAAGCCAGCAGGTTCGTCTCTGTCAAATAGGCACCGACTTTTGTGGAGACGCAAACGATTAATTTAGAATTTAAGTTATTGGATGATCAATATATAAGAGCGGTTTAGACCAGTTTTAATCGGGCTGAATCAATGCCTGCTGTTGCGTGTTTTCTTATCATCACAAACAGACGATGAGTCGCGCCCAAACCGTACCAATCCCGCGTCACCATTGAAACGGGACGTACCGATTCGGGTTTTGCCGCGCAAGCCATGGTCCACTGGCAGTCACGTAAAGTGCAACCTGTCTCCGGGTCATGGCTCCAAATTCGCTAAAACACAGAGCGGTCTGGGGCAGCGGAGGGTTGGCGCGTTCGCAGCACCTGGTCCAGATCCGGGGCCGATCTTCGCAACTTCTCAATATCGACCGGATCACCGTTAACGTCGACTGCCAATAATTGCGACGCAGAGAGAATCAACAAGGCGACCGGGCTAATGCTCAGATAGGCGTGGCATCCCCAACCTGAACAGTGGCTGTAGCTGCGCGCGGCTTCCAGGGCAATCACCGTAACCTCCGCGCTGCAAAATACCTCCCGAATACGGATTGACTCACTCATGCAGATGCCGTCCGGTGCTGCCGCACGCCACGCCAAATGGCGGGTGACAGCGCCAGTGCGGCAGCGTGACTGATTAGCGTCAGCGGCGTAAAGCGAATGTGGCCACTGCCGTCGCATTCAAACGTCGCATTGAAAAATTCAGGCTCGAGCACGATCGAGTACCGCTGAAGGCTGGAGAAATAGCCAGAGGCAGGCCCCGCAACTGCCCATAATCTGCCGGTATCGGCCGGGTCGCCCAGGCCGACGCGCATCCGCAGGCAGATGTCTTGCTTATCAATGGCCTTCCAGATTGCGGTAATGAACCGAAGTATTCGTCGACGAAACGGCCTGTGCCTTAAAGCGGCAAAAACCGAGTTGCGTCGAGCGGTCGCTGAGCGGGTAGGAGCAGGCTTCCGCGATGGGGTACTGTCGGTTTTTTCATCAGCTACAGGCGTTGGAAAGTGAGCGCGTGTTTTCACAAGCCCGTAAAACATACGTATATCAGTCGTTCCATAAAATTTATCCTGGAACGCAAGATTAAAACGCATGGATACCGGGGCCGCCAGCGCAGCCACAATCACCAGCAGAAATACCCCTGTTGCGACCAGCATGCGGAGCGTGTGTTATTCGCTGTCCGTGCCGTTTTTGGGCATGGCAGTTTTACCGATGGTTTCTGCAACCTTTTCAAGAACGGACGCTGTTCCTGATTTGATCGGCTCCACTTTTACGC
>JABDLQ010000360.1 GCA_013002925.1 Gammaproteobacteria bacterium
TCGGCACCGTTTGGTTCGGGGTTGCCTGTGGGGGTGTGCTGGTGCAACAGCATCCTGAATTGCGCACGGAATGCTGTCACTTCGCCGGCGACCGGGAAGCGGTACGTCAGGCGACTGTCGCCCACGCAATCGATATGCTGCTGAATACGTTGAGTATCCCGTGACAGTGATTTGTTCATTCATACAGTAGTTTTGCGCAGATTGAACGCGTCAGCGGCTTGATTGCGCATTTTGGTGGGCGGGATCAGTGGATCGGGTTACTATATATGGTCATTGGGCGTGGTCTGGGACACCAGATCGTGTGGATGGCCTGTTTCTGGCCAAAATAATCAAATATAGTGTTTATTTATACAGTAGTTTTTGAAATAATCAGATCCAGTTGATCGAGCGGCGTGTTTAGCCACGGGTTGTCCAGCCGGCAACCACGCCATCGTTCAATGATCCAGGTGTGTCCCGGGAACCGCGCACCTGCCAATAAAAAAACGGTTCACATGCTGCAAAAAGTCGCCGCTGGCGAGTCTGCAGCGATGCGGAACAAGCGGCGCTCGCAGTGAGCTGCCATCGACAGATAGCCATTTACAGGTATTCGGGTGACTTAAAATGGAAGAGAACAGAAAACAGGCACTGACCGCTGCTTTGGGTCAAATTGAAAAGCAATTCGGCAAAGGTTCCGTGATGCGTCTTGGTGACGAAGGCGCCATCCCGGATATTGACGTTATTTCCACCGGCTCGATGAGTCTCGATATTGCGCTGGGTGTGGGTGGTTTGCCGCGCGGCCGGGTGGTGGAAATATTTGGGCCGGAGTCGTCGGGTAAAACCACTCTAACGCTGCAGATCGTTGCCGAAGCGCAGAAACTGGGTGGTACCTGCGCATTTGTAGACGCGGAACATGCGCTGGATCCCACGTATGCCGAACATCTCGGCGTGCAAACCGAAGACCTTCTGGTATCGCAGCCGGATACAGGTGAACAGGCGCTTGAGATCACCGACATGCTGGTGCGTTCCGGTGCGGTGGACGTTGTGGTGATCGACTCGGTCGCGGCACTGACACCCAAAGCTGAAATCGAAGGCGAGATGGGCGACAAGCATGTTGGCCTGCAGGCACGTTTGATGTCACAGGCGTTGCGCAAGCTTACGGCTAACATCAAGCGCTCCAACACACTGGTGGTCTTTATTAACCAGATTCGCATGAAGATTGGCGTGATGTTTGGCAGCCCCGAAACCACCACCGGCGGTAACGCGCTGAAGTTTTACTCTTCGGTGCGTTTGGATATCCGTCGTATTGGCGCGATCAAGAAAGGCGATGAGATCGTCGGCAACGAGACCCGGGTCAAGGTCGTTAAAAACAAAGTGGCGCCGCCGTTCAAAAAAGCGGAATTTGAAATTCTGTACGGTGTCGGCATTTCCCGCGAGAGCGAACTGATTGATCTGGGTGTTAATGAGGGTCTGGTGAAAAAATCGGGTGCCTGGTACAGCTATGGCAAGGAGCGCATTGGTCAGGGCAAGGAAAATGCCCGGGTCTATCTCAAAGAGAACGCACATATCGCCGATGAGATAGAAACTGCGTTGCGCGAGAAATATTTGCCGAAATTATATCCGGCAACAGCCGCAGTTGAGCTAGAGGCTGTTCAGGAAGCCTGACAATATGGGCGGGGCCAGCCCTGCCCAGATTCGCCGCCTGGCCATGAATTTTCTGGCCAGGCGTGAGCACGGCTACGCCGAGTTGGTCGGCAAGCTTGTCGGGCGGGGCGTCAATGCAGAAATCGCCGACAACATTGTCAAAAAGTTGTCACAGGAAGGTTTGCAGGATGATGCGCGGTTTGCCGAAGGCTATCTGAGGGCCCAGGTCAGCCGGGGCAAGGGGCCATTGTACATCCGTCACGGGCTTCGTCAGCGTGGCATCGCCAGTGCGGAAGCCGAGCAAGCGGTAAAGCGTGCGCATCTGGACTGGGTGGCTCTGGCGACCGAGGTGGCCTGCAAAAAGTTTCCGTCGGGACCAGCCTCCATGGCTGAGCGTGCGTCACGGCAGCGGTTTTTATTACAGCGAGGCTTCGATCCCGAGCAATGCCGCCTGGCATTGAAGCGCCTCGAATCCGGCGCCCATACCGAATAATCCCCGCGGGTCTATCCTCGATTATTTACGCGCAGGCGTTATCTTCGCTGCGGCATTGGTTTATCATCTGCCGTTACGCCTTGTGCAATGAACCGGACACCTTATGAAAAGCGCGGACATCAGACAGAGTTTTCTGGATTATTTTGCCAGGAACGGGCACGAAGTTGTGACCAGCAGTCCGCTGGTTCCGGGCAATGATCCGACGTTGCTGTTTACTAATGCCGGAATGGTGCAATTCAAGGATGTGTTCCTCGGAGTTGATCAGCGCCCCTACCAGCGCGCCGTCAGTTCGCAGCGCTGCGTGCGTGCCGGTGGCAAGCATAATGATCTGGAAAATGTCGGCTATACGGCGCGTCATCATACTTTTTTCGAAATGTTGGGTAATTTCAGTTTTGGTGATTATTTCAAGGAACAGGCAATTCGGTACGCCTGGGAGTATCTGACTGACGAACTCGGGTTAGCCGCAGAGAGATTGTGGGTAACGGTCTACGAGGACGATGATGAGGCGGCCGACATCTGGCTCAACACAATGGGGGTGAGTCAACAGCGATTCTCGCGCCTTGGCAAAAAAGATAATTTCTGGGCGATGGGGGATACCGGTCCGTGTGGTCCGTGTTCCGAGATATTCTATGACCATGGTCCGGACATCCCCGGTGGTCCGCCCGGCAGTCCCGATGAAGACGGGGATCGGTATGTCGAGATCTGGAACCTGGTGTTCATGCAATATGATGCTGCGGCAGACGGAACGGTTAATAATTTGCCGCAACCATCAGTGGATACGGGCATGGGTCTGGAGCGCATCGCCGCGGTTATGCAGGGTGTGCATAACAATTATGAAATTGACCTGTTTGTTAACCTGGTTGAGGCTGCGGCCAGTATTGCCAATCAGGCGGATAAAACCCACGCTTCATTGCGGGTCATCGCCGATCATATTCGAGCGTGTGCATTCTTGATCACTGATGGTGTGCTGCCATCCAATGAGGGTCGTGGTTACGTACTACGGCGTATCATTCGTCGCGCGATACGACATGGTTACAAACTGGGTATCAAAGACAGTTTCTTTTATCAGCTGGTCTCACCACTGAATGCCGAGATGGGCACGGCTTACCCTGAACTCAGTCGTAATCAGGCGCACGTAGAAAAAATACTGCGGACCGAAGAGCAACGTTTTGCCGAAACTCTCGAGCAGGGAATGGGCATACTCGAAGCTGAAATTGCCGCGGCTTCAAACAAGGTCATAGCTGGCGACGTGGCCTTCAAGCTCTACGATACCTACGGGTTTCCTGTTGATCTGACTGCGGACATCGCGCGGGAACGGGGGATGAGCGTTGACGATGCCGGTTTTGCAGAGGCGATGGAAGCGCAAAAAGAACGCGGCCGCGCAGCCAGTAAATTTGGGGCGGATCTGCGGTCTGGTATTAAGGTTGATCAGGTCAGTCAGTTTACCGGTTATGAGACGTTGCAGACATCCAGTGCTGTCGACAGCCTGATTTGTGGCGGCGTCGTAGCTAAGGAACTGAGCCATGGTGATGAAGGTATCGTGTTTTTGGCAAAGACCCCGTTCTACGCAGAAAGCGGTGGTCAGGTAGGTGACGTTGGGCAATTGCGCTCGGATGCCGGGGTTTTTGCAGTGACCGATACACAAAAATTTGGTCAGGGCATCGGTCATATTGGCCGCGTCAGCGAGGGTGCATTCAAGCCTGGCGACGTAGTCGTCGCGACGGTTGATGCAGCCACACGGGCAGCCACAGTGCTAAACCATACTGCGACCCATTTAATGCATGCGGCGTTACGCACAGTGTTGGGTGATCATGTGAC
This sequence comes from Gammaproteobacteria bacterium, assembly GCA_013002925.1. Classification (GTDB taxonomy): domain Bacteria; phylum Pseudomonadota; class Gammaproteobacteria; order Steroidobacterales; family SZUA-146; genus SZUA-146. Next base: position 3,932 of record JABDLQ010000360.1, read on the forward strand.
GCAAAAAGGTTCGTTGGTCGCGCCGGATCGACTGCGTTTTGACTTTTCGCACTATGAGCCGGTGAGCCGCGACGAACTTGAGCGGGTTGAAGCGATGGTCAATCAGCAAATTCGCAACAATGCGCCGGCAGAGACCCAACTGATGGCGTTTGATGATGCCATCGAGGCAGGGGCGATGGCGCTCTTTGGCGAAAAGTATGATTCCGATGTACGGGTTTTACGGGTCGGTGATTTTTCCATGGAATTGTGTGGTGGCACACATGTGGATCGTGCCGGTGACATCGGATTGTTCAAAATTGTCAGCGAGGGGGGGGTTGCCTCAGGTGTCCGCCGCATCGAAGCTGTAACTGGCGACGCAGCTCTTCAATGGGTACGTGATACCGAAGAGCAGTTGCAGTCCGTGGCGGCACTGGTAAAAAGCGGGCGCGACGAAGTGCGACATAAAGTCGAGGCGCTGTTCGAACGCAGCCGTGCAATGGAAAAAGAAATTGCGCGTCTGAAAAAAGAGCTGGTGACTGGCAAGGCAGGGCCGGACCTGATGGCGCAAGTGCGCGAAGCCGGTGGAATCAAGGTGTTGGCGGCGCGCCAGGATGGGCTGGATGCCGGGGCCTTGCGCGATAGTGTGGATCAGTTTAAAGACCGGCTCGGCAAAGCGGTGGTGGTGCTGGGTTCGGTAGACGATGGCAAGGTGCGCCTGGTGGTGGGGGTCAGCAAGGATTGCGTAGGTAAGGTAAAAGCCGGTGAACTGATCGGTGAAATCGCAGCGATGGTCGGCGGTCGAGGCGGTGGTCGACCCGACATGGCCCAGGCAGGCGGAAACGATCCCAGTCAACTCGATCATGCACTGGCCAGTGTGTACGAGCGTGTTCAGAAATGCCTGTGAGATGTGGTTGATTGTATAGATTAATTGCGCAAACCCGCTCGGTGGTTTGGGTAAGACTCAGGGTGTAAACCCTGAGAAGACATACCGGTTTTGAATCAGTCAAGCATCTCAACAGTCGCTGATTATCCTGCTATTGCAGGATTAGGTGACAACTTCCTGTTTTATTTGGGGATAAAATCCCACAGCCAGATTACCCCTGATTTAGGGGTTTTGGTTTCATGTGTTACCCTCTGAACGAGATCCCGGATGTGGGTCTGGAAATAACAAATAAATAAAAATAAAGCTGGTTTGGACTGACTTTTGTCGGCACAAAGAACTGCACAATAGATTGAGTTTAGGAGAGCGTGAATGTTGATACTGACGAGGCGAGTTGGTGAGACAGTAATGATCGGTGACGATGTCACTGTCACGGTACTGGGAGTAAAAGGCAACCAGGTAAGAGTTGGTGTCAATGCCCCAAAAGACATTGCGGTGCATCGTGAAGAAATATACGAACGCATCAAAAACGACGAAAACGCAGAAAATAAAGAATAAATCAGAAAATAGCCTGTAGCTGCCTGCTAAAGGGCGCAAAAACGCTGATAAATTTACAGAAGTCGTGGCAGCCCGCGAGGGCTGTCGGTATTTCGTGGTCCCGGATTATGCTGTGGTCCTTTACCTTAAACCGCTCCGCCAGTATCATGCGCAGTCGGTTTTGAGGGATTTGACTCCGTTTAGCCTGACTGCGTCGGCTAATCCGATCCCCGTCTATTATATGGAGAGGTGGCTGAGTGGTCGAAAGCGCTCCCCTGCTAAGGGAGTAAGGGTTAAAAGCCCTTCGAGGGTTCGAATCCCTCCCTCTCCGCCATTAGAGTCAGTATTTTTTTACCTTTTAACGAGCAGGCAAGTTAGAATCTCGCGGGATTCGAACCCGAGAGATAAAAGCAACGGTTTGAGCCGGAGCCGACGAAGTCGGCGGAGACAACGCTATCGCGAAGCGATGGCGCCCCGGAGGGTGAGGCACGAAGTGCCGAATAATCCCTCCCTCTCCGCCAGTAATACGCAGCAAAATCGGTATATTCCTGTGGGAGCGGCTTCAGCCGCGATGGAATCACGGTAAAGAACATCGAGTAATTGTAGGAGCGGCTTCCAGCCGCGATAAAAATCAACGCGCCCGTAGCTCAGCTGGATAGAGTACCTGGCTACGAACCAGGCGGTCGGGAGTTCGAATCTCTCCGGGCGCGCCACCTTAAAGAAATGCAACAGATCCTCAGGGTCCGTTGCATTTTTTATCCCCTTACTACCCGGAGATATTCGAACGATAAGAGTTCGACAAAACCCAGACCGGACCATGGTCCGGTCTGGGTTTTGGACGCCATCACGCAGTGATGGCGGGCTGCAAGCCGGAAGATCGGCCCAAGCCGATCTGAGTCAATCTCTCCGGGCGCGCCATTTATTCAAAGGGTTAACGGTTATTCACTGTTAACCCTTTTTCTTTTTCCGACACTTTTCCGACACCGGTTCTGCTTTTCTTCACTAACATCAGTGTCGGGCTTTGCGTCGTGCTGCGATCTGCAATGAGTTGACAAGCTGCCAACAGCTCTTCGATCTCCGCTGCCGAATAGTGGGTGGTGATATCCCCGGCAGCGTGTCCCAGTAACGCCTTGCGCGTCTCAAGTGGAACACCAGCACCTCTCAGTCGCCTGCCGAACGTATGGCGAAGGTTATGGATGCCTTTGAGGAT
>JABDLQ010000367.1 GCA_013002925.1 Gammaproteobacteria bacterium
TGCGTGAACGCCTTGGGAAAGTTCATGGCGAACAGACGAAAGAGGCCACAGCGGCCCAGCAAAACCCGCAAGCACAGGCCTATTCAAACGAATTGAAAAAAGTCCTGGACTTGTCCGCACAGGCGCTTGCCCAGCAAACCGTCATTGGTATCGCCTTGCAGGAAATTCGCGACGACGGCCCCAAAGAAGTGCAAAAACTCAAAGCGGCCGGATACGACATTGATTCTCAGAAATTTTACAAAATTCTGATCAGCACCATAGCGTTGGGAACGCCCGGTTCCCGGCCTGATGAGGCGCTGATTGCAAGCGCGTTGGATCAGCTGGAACAAAACGACAAATTGCTGTCGACGTCCTTTCTGTCGTTGGTCGACGCAATCAGAAACGTACTGAGCAATCGTGGACAATCTGACTCTACCTGGCAACAACTCAGCACAACAGAGTTTTCGCAGGCCACGAGAGCCATGCGCAACTCGTTGAGTAAAGACCACGCCCAACGCATGCGAGCGGTTGAAAACTCGAGAATTTTGCTAAGTATTTTCAGCGTTGCTCTGTTTGGCGGACTGGGTTTGCTGGGTTACCGCCTGCAAAACAGCTTTCGTGAAGTCGCGGATGTTAACGAACAACTGTTGCATGCCAATGAGTTTCTCGAAAAACGAGTTGCTAAACGAACGAGCGACTTGACCAAGGCATTTGATGATCTCAAAGAGTCCCAGGTCCAGTTGGTGCAGGCCGAAAAGATGTCTTCTCTGGGTCAACTGGTGGCCGGGATCAGCCATGAAATCAACACCCCGTTATTGTATCTGCAAAGCAATCAAACCCTGATCAAGGAAACCCTCGCCCGCGTCGACGTGTTTGTTAACCTCTGTTATAAAAAACTGATTCCCAGAGCACGGCCCGATGATGATAAAGAGACCGTCAAAAAGCGCTACGTCACGGGCCTCGTAGAGCTGAAGAACAGCTTTATCCAGCAGGAGATTCGAGAAGAGATAGCGGAGATCAAAAGCCTGACCGAAGACAACCTGGAGGGTTTGAATGAGCTGACGGAGTTAGCTCAGGGTCTCAAGGACTTCAGTCGTCTGGACCGGGCCCCGATTGAAGACTTTGACGTTAACGACGGCATTGACCGCACGTTGTTGATTGCAAAAAACATGCTGAAGGACAAAGTGAAAATCGTGCGCCATATGCATGACGTCCCGCTGGTGTCCTGTTCGCCATCACAGATTAATCAAATCTTTCTGAATCTGATGACGAACGCAGCACAGGCGATTGAAAATGATGGCGAGATCGTCATCACAACATCAGCCGATGTGGATAACGTGAAAATAGAATTCGCAGACAATGGTTGCGGAATTCCCGAGAACCTGATCGCCAAGGTACGTGACCCGTTTTTTACGACCAAGGAAGTTGGTAAAGGAACCGGACTGGGCTTGTCGATTGTCGAAGAGATATTGAGTTCCCATAAAGGGCGTCTCGAGATCGAGTCTGAAGTTGGACAGGGATCCACGTTTACTATTTTTCTGCCACACAAAATGTCCGCATCCGCCCACGAAAGCGACGCGCCTTCCACGGACATGCCAGCAGAACAAACAGGCCCTGACCAGCCTGAGGCGTCCTCACCCAAACCCAAAGCAGAGACACCGGTTGATGACAATATTATCGAGTTAACGGTCTAGGATGGGACGTCTGATTCTATGAGTCCCGCAAGCGCTGCAGAACATGACAGGCATAAAACAGCAAAACCAACGTTGCTGTTTGTAGACGATGAAAAACGGGTGCTAAACAGCATGCGCGCGATGTTTCGTCGTGACTACAACCTGTTTCTTACCACCAGCGGTAATGAAGCACTAAAGATTATCGAGCAGAACACCGTGGACGTTGTGGTCGCTGACCAGCGCATGCCGCAGATGAGCGGTGTCGAGGTGCTGAGTGCTGTCCGTCAGCAATCGCCGGCAACAGTACGCATACTGCTAACCGGTTATGCAGATCTCGATGCGGTTGAAGGAGCAATGAATGAAAGCGAGGTGTTTCGTTTTTTGAGCAAGCCCTGTGCCGCAGACGAATTGCGTGGGACCATCAGGCAGGCAACGCAGATTGCCTGCGATACGGCAGGTTCTGTTACAAACGCTATGGAGCAGCAATTCGACGAGACCCGAATCGCCAGTATGGCAGAACAGGGTCAGAACCCGGCAGTCGGTGATCAGCTGGACAGTCTTGTTGAAGGATCGACATTTGATGTTAGCGGTGTTTTGACAAACGGCGGTGTCCTTGACGATGATTCGGCCGATATGTTGCTCGGTGCGTCAGACAGCGGCGAGCCGCAACGCGCTTCTGCAGCGAACCCGGACCAGGCAGAAGATCGCAATATCGCGGAGACAGATAATGGGCTTATCACATCGGCACATCAGCACCTGCAACATGCTCCCGATAGCAATGGTCATATAATTCCACCCCTGGTTAAACCCGGATCAGACCATGACGCGGATTTTGCAGATACGGTAGTGCTGCCACAAAACCCTGATCCCGATCAACCGGAGAAAAAAAGTGACACAGCCATACGCCATAAAATAAGCGTGGTTGGCACCGGCAAATACAAAATATCGGTGATGGTCTATTCGCCGGACGAGTTGTTTGCAAAGTCAGTTGGACGTTCGTTGCAAGACAGTTTTTACACGTTTCACGCCAGCAACCTGGCACAGCTGATGTATGGCATCACAAAAATAGCGCCGGCAGTTTTGATTACCGACATCAGCGAAGACCCGGATGTTTTGAACCAGTTGATGGCCAACATAAATCAGGTAGTCCCGGAACTGGTAACCATGGTTGCGAGTCAGCATCGGGATACGGACCTGATGGTCAAGCTGATAAACCTCGGCCAGGTCTATCGCTTTATTGATAAGCCGCTGAGTTCAACAGCGTGTAAACGACATGTGCGCGAGGCCATCAGGAAGCATATACAACTGCGTGATCATCCGGAGTTGACACAAAGACATCAGGGCTCCCGTAATCATGAGACACCGTTGCTGCCTGCCGGAATCAGTCGCCTCATCGATCGACTGGGGCGTGTAAGAAAGTTGTGGCTGCAAAAACGCGCCACTTAGGATAAAGACACCCTTGGGAATTTCTACACAAAAAGATTCATCGATATTGGTAGCGCTTATCGTTGCGGCCTTGCTGGCGATCACAGGCGGTGCCTGGTTAGTTTTAAATGATAATGATGAGGTTGACGTAGCACACGATTTGATGGTGCAGCCGCAGATAGATGAGCATTCGATCCAACGACCTGCAGAGGATCACTCTGTTGCAGTGGACAAAGCGATTCAAATGGCGGAGCTGGCGTTTCAGGCGGGTCAACTGGCGGAACCGGCCGAAGGCAGCGCCGTGCATTTTTACCGCGAAGTGCTATCTCTCGAGCCGTCAAATCCGCGGGCCATGACGGGTATGAAGTTAGTTGCTTCACAACTAACGGATGAGGCAATGGAACAGATCCAGAAGCGCAACTATGAGCAGGCGATTGCCACATTAAATTTGCTCAGTGATATCGAACCGGAATCTGACAATGTTATTGCCGTACGTTTAAGCCTGGTTGAAAAAACGCGCATCATGTACGCGGCAATGGATGAAGCAATCAGCCAACGGCAATTTGAGCGGGCCGAAACACTGGCACGTCGATTGCGGGGCTTTCCTGAAGTGGATGCCGCCAGGGTGTCTGCGGCGCTGGTCGCAATCGCAACGGCACGCAACCAGCCGGAGGTCGTGCAGGAGGTGATTGGAGACTATGTGGAGCCGGAAATGCGGGCCTCCTCGACGGCAGTACCACCGGCAGCCACGGAAACCACCGTACCGATGCATGAGCAAACAGATAACACTGCAGTTGCGGAACCAATGGAGGCTGCGGCTAATGTAAGGGCTGACGAGTCAGGGTCTGCAACACGCCAGATGAAGCGGGCAGAGCCCGGGACGAACCCCGGTGTTGATGCAATGGTGTCTGTTGACAGTCAAAGGGAAAGCACGGGGGTTGGCGTGACTGGTGACACTGCGTTGATGGGCGATGCAGCGTTGGAGGTTGGAGAGGATGCTCCGGCGATGGAGCTTGCAGATCGTGCAGGAACCAGTGACGGGCAGGCTGTGCCGAATGAGCTTGTCAGCCCGGAAACAGTCGCATTAGCTGAGAGCCGGGTTGCACAGATGCTTGCGATAGCTACCGAAAGAGTCGCTGAACTGAAATTGATGCATCCCGAATCTGACAGTGCCTATCACTATTACCAGCAGGCGCTCATTCTCGACCCGGGCAATACCGAGGCTAAGCGCGGTCTGCGCTCATTGGTACAGACCCTCACTGCCAATGCATTGCACCAGGGAGAGACTGGCAAATGGCAAGAAGCCGAAGCGTTGCTGACGGAGGCTGACAGAATCGCGTATGCCGAAAGCCTCGTAACCGAAACACGTTCTGAAATCAAAACGATGAGGCTTGCTGCAGAGCAGGACAAATTCGTCAACATCAGCCAGTTTTTGGTCAAAAAATCTGTGACACCCAAATATCCGCGTCGTGCAGTGTCGCGTTCCGTAGAAGGCTGGGTGACGCTGGAGTTTGTCGTGGATGCAAATGGTGAAACGCGCGATATCAAGGTAGTTGATTCATCCAGACAATATGCCTCGCAGTTTAGCAAGGCGGCCATTCAGGCGGTGGAACAATGGCAGTTCAAGCCGCGCATGTTTGAAGGGCAGGCGATTTCCCAACGCTCAAAAACTACAGTGCAATTCAAGCTAACCGACTGATCTGATGAGGTGTTGGGTTAACCGCGCCCAGAGCTGGCGGCGGGATCCAGCAGTTGATTTTCCGGTGCGTCTGATGCATCTTGAAAGGTCGCACAGGTGGGGCCCATGACAGCCAAAAGTATTTTTCCTGACAATGTGTTGCCAATGATTCCGCAAGATAAAGCGGATGATGCGCGGTTCAGCGCGGCGGCTAACTACATCAACAGAGAGCTTAGTATTCTCCAGTTCAACTGGCGGGTGCTGCAGCAGTCGCTCGACCCCCACGTCCCTATTCTGGAAAGAATCAAATACCTGGCCATCTGCAGCAGTAATCTGGATGAGTTTTTCGAAGTCAGGGTTGCCGGAGTCAGGCACCGTGTCGTCAGGGATGATGGCAGCACGGGGCCGGACGGAATCAGCCCGACGGATCTGCTGAACCATATTTACGAGGCGTCACGACTGCTGGTTGATGAGAAATACCGGATATTGAATGAAAAGCTGTATCCGGCCCTCGCCGAGACTGGCATCCGCTTCCCGGAGCGCGAGGAATGGAGTGTTGCCGACTGCGAATGGGTACGAGATTATTTTCGCAAGCAGGTCGCACCTGTGATTACGCCCATCAGTCTCGACCTGACGCATCCCTTTCCGAGGTTGATCAACAAGAGCCTGCATTTTTTGTTACGCATGGACGGCAATGATGCGTTCGGTAGAGACCTGAATTACGCGATATTGCACATGCCAAAATCGCTGCCACGGTTAGTTAACCTGCCAGCCGATAACGGCGGTGGTAGCGCGCATCGAATTATTCTGTTGTCAGAGATTATTGAAGAATTCGCTGAAGAACTTTTTCCCGGTATGCATATCAAGGGCTGCCACCAGTTTCGATTGACGCGCGACAGTGATTTAATGCTGGATGAACTGGGCACCGAAGACTTGGCGTTGGCACTGAAGAAGGAACTGTCATCCCGGGATTTCGGCGCGTCGGTGCGTCTGGAGGTCAACCATGATTGTCCGGGAAAAGTTGCAAATTTTCTGCTCCAGAAATGCGGCCTGACCGAGCGCGAACTGTTTCGCGTTCGCGGTCCTGTGAACCTGTATCGATTTATGCATTTGAATGATCTTATCGACCGGTCGGATCTCAAGTTTGAGGGGTTCACGCCCGGCGTACCGGCGGATCTTGCACATGGCAACTCGATACTTAACCGTGTCGCCGAAAAAGACTATTTGCTGGAACACCCCTACCAGGCCTTCTGGCCTGTGATCGATATGTTGCGTGAAGCGGGCCGCGATCCTGACGTTCTGGCTATACAACAAACGCTTTATCGCATTGGCAGCAACTCTCCGGTAATCGATGCACTGATCGATGCCGCGCATGCGGGCAAGGAGGTCACCGCCATCATCGAACTTCGCGCACGTTTTGACGAAGCGGAGAATATTGCCATGGCGCAACGGCTCCAGGATGCGGGTGCGCTGGTTGTCTACGGCGTGGTTGGTTATAAAACACACGCCAAAATGTTGCTGATAGTGCGCCGGGAAAAGAAAAAACTGAAGCGGTACGCACATCTTGGAACCGGCAACTATCACGTCGGCAACGCCAAGATGTACACCGACTATAGTCTGCTGACATCGAACAAGCACATGTGCGAAGACGTGCACAAGGTGTTTCAGCAGCTTACCGGGATGGGCAAGGTCTACAATTTCAACCTGTTGTGGACGGCACCGTTTACACTGAAAAAGAATCTGATTACAGCGATTCGCAAGGAGGTTGCGAACGTTGCCGCCGGTGGACGGGGCCACATTGTAGCCAAGCTCAATTCACTGACGGACGGCACCGTGATCGAAGAGCTATACAGGGCTTCCACTGCAGGCGTAAAAATAGAATTGCTGATACGCGGCATTTGTGCTTTACGCCCCGGTGTTGCGGGGGTCTCGGAGAACATTCGGGTCTGCTCGATTGTCGGGCGCTTTTTGGAACACTCCCGGTTGTATTACTTTTATGACAACGGTGAGGAGCATTTTTACTGTTCCTCGGCGGACTGGATGGACCGGAACCTGGATCGGCGTGTGGAAATCTCTTTTCCGATTCTCCAGGAAGACCTCAAGGAGCGTCTCAAAAAAGAGCTGCTGGATGAGTACTTGAAAGATACCGGCCAAAGCTGGCACTTGCAGGAAAACGGTGACTATCTGCGTGAACGCGCACAGGGAACGCCACAGATCGTGCAGGAAAGACTTCTTAAAGCACTCGGTAGTGAAGAGTACTGAGGTTGTCATGGCCGGGTCGCGGCGGTGGCTGACCTGACGCCAAAAACGAACAGTGACGCAAGATCTGATCCGGTGAACGATCCTGCGACCAAACCCGCGGCGGATCCCGGATACGACACCGGGCCAAACCCCTACGCACCGCCCGCGGCCGTCTCGGCAAAAACCCGGCAACACGGATTGCGTAATCTCTTGCGACAAACTACCAGGCATCATCTGCTGCTGCTGATGTTTGCAATAATGTATCTGGGTGCGAGCGCGCTGACGCTGCTGTCGGATGGAATTCTGGTACCGGGGCTGATGGCGGTTCTGGGTTTGTGGCTGTTGCTCTGCACCTGGTGGTTGTCATATTCTGGCAGCGCCGTCTGGCTACGGCTGCTTCTGAGTATGTTGGCGCCGATACCGGTGCTCAACCTGGTCGTACCGCTGATAAACCACCATCAACTCAGCGACCTGGCGCGTAGCATCGATATTCCTGTGTCGTCCTTTGGACCGGATGCTGATGTCATCGAAGAGCAGCTTGCCGGCGGTTAACTCATTTATACCGGGTGAAAACTATGCCTTATGAACCAACAACTGACACCGTGGATTACGTGGAAATTGCAGTCCCGGATGTACAGATATCGCGGCGTTTTTTTGAACAGCTGTTTAGCTGGAAATTCACAGACTATGGACCGGACTACACCGCGTTCGATGATGGCCGGCTCAATGGTGGTTTTCGCACGCGCGACACTGGCATACAAAACGCAACAAATGACGTTCTGGTCGTTTTCTATACCCGGGACCTTGAAGCCATGGTCCAAAAAGTTGAACAGCTGGGTGGCACCATCTGTAAACCGATATTCTCATTTCCAGGCGGACGTCGTTTTCATTTTCGTGGCCCTGATCAGATCGAGTACGCACTGTGGTCAGAGTAATTTTATGGGTGCGTCACGGGCGATTGCCCAAACGGAACACAGTACGCCACAGCGCAACTGCACCTGAGACGGACAAGCCTGCTGCAGGGGCAAAAAGACCAACCGGGTAAAGCGCCGACTGCAGCCCCCCGGTCAGGCAGTCATTGCACTACAGGCAATGCCGCTTGAGCCGGTTGCTGCGTCGATGCGCAGCCTGCAATCACGCGTGTTGAGAAAGATCGT
>JABDLQ010000373.1 GCA_013002925.1 Gammaproteobacteria bacterium
AGATGGCCACGCTGGTCTCGAGCTCGGGTGGCTCAACTGCAACAGTCAGACCCCAACCGAACCGCGATTTGAGGCGTTCCTCTAATCCGTCTACTTCCTTTGGATAGCGATCACAGGTCAAAACGACTTGCTGATCACCTTCGAGCAGCGCATTGAAAGTGTGAAAAAACTCTTCCTGGGAACGCTCTTTTCCAGCAAAAAACTGAATATCATCAATAAGTAAGGCGTCGAGCGATCGATAGGCCCGCTTGAACTCATTGATCGTATTGTGCTGCAGGGCCCGCACCATATCCCCGACAAAGCGCTCCGAATGCACGTAAGCGACCTTGGCATTGCTGTCACGACTGACGATCAGGTTGCCAACGCTTTGCATGATGTGGGTCTTAACCAGACCCACACCACCATAAATAAACAATGGGTTATAGGCCTTGCCCGGATTATCGCCAACCTGTAGCGCCGCCGCTTTGGCAAACTGATTGCTTTTACCCTCGACGAACGTATCAAAAGTAAACTTTTCATTTAGTTTTGAGCCAATCCGCGGTGCAAGAGTCGTTAAATTAGGGGGTCGACTGCGCACAGCAGGGGCAGGCTCTGGCTCTTTGCTGCCCACTTCGACAATGACCTTGGTGATGGTTTGCTCCGAAAGCTCAGTCGCGGCGCGGATTATGTGCCCCAGAAAATTGCTGTTTAACCAGTCAACGACATAGTGATTAGGCGCAAACAGCCGCAGAACGCCGTTTTCCTCGACGGCCTGTAACGGACGAATCCAGGTGTTGAATTGCTGCTCGGATAGCTCTGTTTCCAGCTCTTTTATGCAACGATTCCAAAGTGAGGCCGCCAACCGCGTCTCCCGGTTAAAATTATTCGGGTTTTTGATCCACCAAGGGGGGAGAATTTGAAGTCTATACGGGTTGTGCGGCTTTATCCACAGCCAAATTCAACCGGCAACCTATTGACACAGTTCCGGACCATGCGTAATCTTCTCCGGCCCTAGATTCGGTTGCCCAAAGCGACCGTAATTTCTTGAATTTTAGCTGGTCAGTACTATGAAACGCACCTTTCAACCGAGCAATCTGAAACGCGCCCGAACCCATGGGTTCAGAGCACGCATGGCAACAAAGGCCGGTCGTGCCGTTATCAAGCGGCGGCGTGCGCGAGGTCGAGCGCGCCTGACACCGTAAGACAGACGTATGTCCGGCGACCTGTCGGGGCAAACGCGGTCTTCACTCGACCCGGGCAGCGCAAACCACTTGCCGAAGAAACAAGGCTTTTTACGTCGCGCTCGACTGGTCAATGGCGATCAGTTCAATCGGGTATTCCAACGCAATCAGCGCTCGCGGGATCAGTATTTTGTTGTACTCGCCCGCAGCAATCATCTACCCTATGCGCGCCTTGGTCTGGCGATATCCCGCAAGGCTGCCGGCGATGCCGTGCCGCGTAACCGTCTCAAACGGCTGGTGCGCGAAAGTTTCAGAAAAACACAAACGGACATCGCGGGTCTTGACTGTGTTGTTATGGCGAGGCCTGGTGCCGCGCAATGCCACGGCACAGTTCTATTAAAGAGTCTTGACAATCACTGGGCGCAGGTAGCACGAAAATGCGAAGCATGATCTTGTACATCATCCGGTTTTACCAGACGGCGATCAGTCCGTTGCTGCCGCCGCGCTGCCGGTTTTACCCAAGCTGCTCATCTTATGCGTCGGAAGCGGTTATGCGTCATGGCGCGGTGCGCGGATCGTGGCTGAGTCTCCGCAGAGTTTGCAAATGTCACCCGCTACACCCCGGCGGGGTGGATCTTGTGCCGGACCAGCGTGAGCCAAAAAACCTGGAGCAGTTGCATGGATAACCGTGTATTGATGTGGCTGGCTGTTGCCATGATCTGGTTGCTTGTTTATCAGGCCTGGCAGCGCGACTACGCACCCCGACCCGCGCCGGCGGCCGTGGAAACAGTTGAAACACCGCAAATACCCGTTACTGACGCACCACCGCAACTCACCGACAATCGCGCTGACGCACCACCACCAGCACCCACGGTGGCGGGCATTACAGACACTGCGCCGGATCATAGCAGGCTGTTGACGGTAAAAACGGATGTTTATGATCTGGCCATTGATTTGAATGGTGGCAACCTGGTCGATGTCGTGCTGCTGGATTACCCGATTGCAAAAGAGGTTCCCGATGTAAAAGTCGAACTTTTGAATGTTGAGGCCCAAAACACCACCGCCCTGCAAACGGGCCTACTTGCGGCGCAAGGCTTGCCCAGCCCGACACATGATGCGCAGTACAGCGCGACACGCAACGAATACGAACTTGGCGCCGGTGACGACCAGTTGCAAGTGACCTTGCGGTGGTCGCAAGGCGATATCGAAGTCGACAAAATCTATACGTTTTATCGTGGCCGTTACAACATTCTTCTTGAGTATAACGTGCGCAATTTGTCGGGAGCTGCCTGGAGCGGCGCACAGTATGCGCAGCTCAAGGGTGTTGGTGGGCCAGTAAAACGTTCGATGACTGACGTCGACAGTTATTCGTTTCGTGGTGCGGTTGTTTATGACGGAGAAAGCTACGAAAAGTATGACACAAAGGATCTGACCAAAAACCCGATTGATACGCAGGCAACCGGTGGGTGGATTGCAAATATACAACATCATTTTCTAGCCGCGGCGGTACCCCCGGCAGAGGAATTGATCAGCTACAAAAGTCGTACACCAGATGAGCGCACGATGCTGATCAGTGGCGTTGGGCCCTTGTATAGCGTCGCAAATGGTGCAGAACATGTGTTTGCACAGCAGTTTTTTGTCGGCCCAAAACTGCAAAACCAAATGGAAGAAACCGCGCCCGGTCTGCGGCTGTCAGTAGATTACGGGATGCTGACGATCATTGCGCAGCCCATGTTCTGGCTGCTCGATACCATTCATTCCTACACGGGCAACTGGGGCTGGGCGATCATACTGCTGACGATTCTGATCAAGCTGCTGTTTTATCCACTGGCTCAAAAAGCCGGTCGATCCTCGGCAAAAATGCGCGCCGTCGCGCCCCGCCTCAAATCGATTCAGGAGCGGTACAAGGACGATAAGCAGGCACAAAGCAAAGCCATGATGGAGCTTTATAAAAAGGAAAAAATTAATCCCGCATCAGGCTGTCTGCCGCTGCTGATACAGATGCCCGTGTTTTTGGCGCTGTACTGGGTGCTCATTGAAAGCGTCGAACTGCGCCAGGCACCGTTCATGTGGTGGATCCAGGATCTCTCGTCACGGGACCCGTATTTCGTGTTGCCCGTAATTATGGCCGGCGCCATGTATGTGCAAACCAAACTGAACCCGGCACCCCCGGATCCCACCATGGCAAAAGTCATGACGTTCATGCCGATTGTAATGTCGATTTTCTTCATGTTTTTCCCGGCCGGGCTGGTCTTGTATTGGGTCGTCAATACGGTCTTGTCGGTTGCCCAGCAGTGGCGCATTAACAAGGTCGTCGGCGTCACGCAGTGATACGGCAGGCCCACCACCTGAAGCGCTGACATCACAGGCGGTCGCCAGGTCAACACACAGAATCACCGCTCTGACTACTCGGTGGGCTTGAGTTTCGGCTGTGGCGGCGGCACCATCAGGGTCTTACTGGCAAGCAGGCGAAGAGTGTGCCCAAAGATCAGAGCCGACATATTGTGCAGCGGCTGCCCAAACGGGCAGACTATGAGCGTACCACCATAAACACGATCATAGACGAGGCACTCATCTGTCATGTCGGTTTCTGCGACGCGGGACAACCCGTCGTAATCCCCACCATTCACGCGCGCATCGGCAACCAGATATTGCTGCATGGCCTCAAAGGCGGGCGTTTACTGAAACATGTCAATGCCGGTCACGACGTATGCATCACTGTTACGCTGCTGGACGGGTTAGTGCTGGCGCGCTCGGCGTTTCATCATTCCATGAACTATCGCTCCGCGGTCATCTTTGGCAAAGGCCGGGAAGTTGTCGATGCGACCGACAAAATGGCGGCGATGCAGCGCTTTGTCGAGCACCTGACACCAGGCCGCTGGGAGCATGTGCGCCAGCCCAATGCCAAGGAGTTCAAGGTAACCAGCGTCGTGGCAATTGACATGGAAGACGCGTCGGCGAAAGTCCGCACCGGCCCGGTATCCGATGAGGACGAAGATTATGCATTGCCGATTTGGGCCGGCGTGGTACCGCTGGAACTGATGGCCAGCCCCCCGGTTGCGGACGCCAAACTCGACCCCGACACAAGAACACCTGAGCATGTGACTGGCTATCAACCCGCGACCCGAAAAAAATAACTGCATGGGGCGCTTGCCGCGTGTGCACGTCCGTAAAAACACATCAACAGGAGACCACTGATGGAGGAAACCCGTCTACTGATTCCCTTTTTTGGCATGCTGGCGCTCACGCTGCTGGTGTGGGTATTTATGTATACCCGGCGCATTGGTTTTATGCTGACTAACAGGATTCCTGCCAGAGCCGCCTACACGCCGGAGAAAGTCGCGCAGCTTTTGCCTGATGACGTCAATGCTTCGGCAAACAATCTGCGTAATCTGTTCGAATTGCCGGTGTTGTTTTATGCCGTGTGTCTGTATCTGGTCTGGGCCGGGCAGGCCGACCAGATACACGTTGCGAGTGCATGGGTGTTTTTTGTGTTTCGAGCCGTGCACAGCGCAGTGCATTGCACGATTAATCATGTAATGACGCGGTTCATTGTTTACATCGTCAGTGCGCTTGCATTGTGGACGATGGTGATACGCGCCGCGCTGGCGCTGTAAGGTATGGCGGCGGACAGGGAAAACCGCATGACGATCAGCAACGCGCTGGCGGCACTGGCGGAAGAGACCGCAGCGTTTAAAAAGATATTTGCCCATGGGACTCTGGAGATAGAAATTTATCAACCCCGGCAGGTGGATGAGCAGGAACCGCACAGCCGCGACGAAGTCTATGTGG
>JABDLQ010000393.1 GCA_013002925.1 Gammaproteobacteria bacterium
AGGTGAGCGTCCCATCCGCATTGACATAGGCCAGGTCGCCGCTGCGATACATTTTCTCACCGGCACAAAATGGATTGTCAATAAAACGTTCCTGAGTCAGTGCAGGCCGGTTGAGATAGCCCCTGGCGACTCCGACGCCGCCGATGTAAAGCTCACCGATCACGCCTTGTGGTTGCAGTTGCCGATGAGCGTTCAGAACATAGACTTTAGCGTTGTCGATGGCGCGACCTATGGGTACTGACGCGCCGCAATCGATAGTCGGCCGATAGCGGTGGATCATGCAGGCAACCGTTGCTTCGGTTGGGCCGTACTCATTGAACAGTGCGATATTTCCGCCGAAATAATGATGCATGGAGCGGGCCAGGTCGGTTTTGAAATCCTCCCCGCCGACGATGATCGAGCGCAGGCGTGAAGCCGACAGGTCCATGGCCTGTAACAGGGACAAATGCGCCGGCGTCAGCTTAATCACATCAACCAGATTGTCGGCAACGACGCGGCGAATCAGTATGTCGTGATCATGACGAGATTCCGGGTAGACAAGCAGCTTGCCGCCTGTTGTCAAGGGAACAAAAACAGATGTGATCGTCAGGTCAAACGACAGGGAAGTGAACAACGGCCACGTCAGTATCTGATCGTTGGTGTACCGGGTAGCCGCCCAGGCAATATAGTTGGACAGCCCGCGATGAGTGACCTCGACACCTTTGGGTTTGCCAGTAGACCCCGAGGTGTATATCACGTAAGCACAGTCATCCGGTTGCACGTCTGGTCGCCCGTTTTTCGCCTCTTCCACCTCTGTTGCCGGGTGTTGGTCTTGCGGTCCGTCGAGCAGCAATGTCGGCAGCTGCCCGCCAGGACGGTTGCCTTGCAGGACCGCCAGCTTGTCCTGTAGCGATGTGTCCGTGATCACCAGTTCTGTATCGGCATCAGTGAGCAAAAAGCTGATGCGCTCTGCCGGATATTCGGGGTCGATGGGTATATAGCTTGCACCACAACGCATTACCGCAAGAATGCTGGCGATGGCTCCAGGGCAACGTGGCAACAAAATGGCCACCCGCGCGCCAGGACAAAGATTGAATCTGTCTTGTAACCGCAGGCTGAGACCGAGCACCCGGTGATGCAGATCAGCATAAGTGAGCGTACTGCGATACTGCCCGTCCGCAGCAGCCTCAGAGCTCATGTCCCGGTCGGCCACTGCTACTGCATCCGGCGTGCGTGAGACCTGCTGTTCAAAGCGCTCGATTACCGTGGTCGTTGGTGGTGCAGCGGGTTTTCGTGGAGAAAAACCAGTGGATAACTCTGCGTGCTGCTCGGCGGATAACAGGTCAACGGTCGATAGTCTTTGGTCTGCATTATCCAGAAAAGCATCGAGTGTTCGCACAAAGTGCTCGCCCGGACAGGAGCGTTCATTGCCGACAAAGACATCAATATTGACATCAAAAAATACCCGGAATTCATCCAGATGATCAAAATCCTCCACCTGCATGCGCAGTAGATGATTGCGATCGCCATAATCTGCATGCACCCATTCGGAGTCCATGGCAAGACCATCAAACTTGCCGAAACTCGCCGTGATGTAGTTGAGAATCACATCGTACGCGCGGTGCAGTTCAAAGCCGCTGGCACCCGGGGGTGCGTGCATGAGCAGGTATCTGGTGGCGATTGCGACTTTTTCGTGCAGGCTCATAAACGTTTCATCGTCGTCGACAACGATACGCAACGGATACAGTTCGATGAAAAGCCCCACCGTGTTCTTATGCGCAGAGGTACCGCGGTTGTGACTCGGTGTACCAAGCGTCAATACCCGATGACTATTGATCCGATACAACCAGGCAAACAACGTCGTGGCAAAAATCTGAAAGCGGCTCAGGTCCGTGGTGATCGACCGAAATTTTGGCTCCGTTGCCAGGGATTTCAGGCGTTCACTGCGTGTCACTCCAATGTCACACTGGATACGATGGGTTTCACCGCGGCGTTGGCGTGGCACAGGGCGGTAGAAACGACTGGGCTGGGCCGGCTCCTGCAGCTGTTCTTGCCAGAATTTGCGGGCCCGGCGCATGGCTTTGGTGTCTCTTTGCGCAGCTTCAAACTCCACATAGGAAGCGTACTCGGGCAGATAATCGGCCTGGTCAAGTTGCCCGGCTTTTGCCAGCGTATAGAATTCTTGTACGTTTTTGTAAATAAGCGACGTTGACCACGCATCGGTGGTCAAATGATGCTGATTAAAAAACCAGACAAACTCCTTGGCGGCGATTTTTATTAATGTCGATTCATACAGGCAGTGGCCGAGATCAAACTCAGCCTGGGCATGCGCTTTAAGCCAGTTTTGCAGCGTGGTTTCAACATCAGCAGACGATGATAAATCCACATACTCCACCTGGTAGCGATAGTGTTCATGAAAGCGTTGTTTGGGAATATCCTTAATGGTTACAAAGGTAGTGCGCAGTGCATCGCAGCGGGCGACCAGGGCGTCGAATGCGCGCTGAAACAGATCCGGATCAATGTCACCATGAATCCGAAACGCCAGGGCCATATTGTAGAGCGGCTCGTCGCTTTGTAGTTTTTGTCCCGTCCATATCATCAGTTGGCTGCGCGTAAGCGGCGCCAATGTTACTGCCTGGTTGTCTACCTCAGCCGGCATGATCGGATTGAGCCTTCAGCTTCCTGGTCAAATAGCTGTGCAACAGGTTCAAGGTGCGAAAGTTATCGATGATAAAGTCTTCCGGTGGCACGCGAATTCCAAATGATTCCTCTATAAAACCCACCAGACGCAGCATGCCTAACGAATCAACCATGCCATCTGCAAGCAGGTTTTCGTCATCCTCTACCGGCATTTCGTCCTCCAGCAATTCGTCTGCAATAAAGGTTTTAATCGCGGCTTTATGATCCACTGCCTATGCTCCGATTCCAGAATTCTTTATCTTTGTAAAAATCCGTTCCCGCATTCTCATTCGGATTTTGCTTCATCGCCTGCGACACGATTTTGATCAGTGCAGTCAACAGAAGCATTGAAGTTGATCCTGTCGCCCTCCGGACCCTGCAAGTCCTGCGGGTCATTGAGTGCACGT
Source organism: Gammaproteobacteria bacterium (assembly GCA_013002925.1). Taxonomy (GTDB): domain Bacteria; phylum Pseudomonadota; class Gammaproteobacteria; order Steroidobacterales; family SZUA-146; genus SZUA-146. Next base: position 3,066 of record JABDLQ010000393.1, read on the forward strand.
TGTGCGGCCTGTTCCTGCAGTAAACGCCGGTCTATTTTTCCGGTCACGGTACGAGGAAATTCGCAGATGATCGAGATCTGCGACGGCAGCGCATACCAGGGTAATGATTTTTTTAATGCCCGGGTAACCTGAGCTTTGAGTTCTGTATGTGGTTCACTGTGTCGACCGCCCGTCTTGTCTTTCAGGGTAACTTCGGCGTGAATAGCCCGGCTGCCATCAGCTCCACTCAAAGTGTAGACTGCGGCCTCTTCAACCGGCTCCTGCGCGGTCAGCGCCAGTTCCACTTCGTCGAGCTCGATACGATATCCACGCACCTTTACCTGTCGGTCTTTGCGGCCAACAAAGCGTAGAATTCCGTCGTCGAGCTCCTGTACAAAATCTCCGGTACGAAAATAGACTTCCTGATGGCCGATGGCATTTACCTGGTAATCAAATACTTTCTGGTTGAGGTCATCGCGTTTCCAGTATCCACGCATCATGGTCGGAGTACGCACCAGCAGTTCACCGACTTCACCTCGAGCCACCGGTGTGTTGTCCTTATCGACAATCCGGCCCTCCGCGCAGTTCGCCAATGGTCCTATGGGCACCGGCTCGTCTTCACTGTCTATGTGTTCGACAGTAAAATGCGAACAACCATTGATTTCAGCAGGCCCGTACATATTATCAAAGCGTACATGCGGTAGAGCCCGGCACAAAGCACGCAAGTGCGCGGATGGAAACGGTTCGCCACCGAAAATGGCCCAGCGCAAAGCGCTCAGGTTGCGTTCTTCCAATGATCCCCGCAGCAACATCTGGATCAGGGCAAACGGCACGGTATACAGCACGGTGACCTTGTGGTCTTCAAGTAGCTGTGAATAACTGGCAGGAAGTTTCGTATATTCCTCCGGGACAATAACGGTTGTTGCGCCGACCAGAACAGCAGAAAAATAATCCATGATCGATAAGTCGAAATGCAGCGGGGCATGATTGCTCAGGCGGTCCTGGTGGCAGAAGCCATATTCGCTGGCAGCCCAGCGGGCAAAACTCAGGCCGCTGTGATGTGTATGCATGATGCCCTTCGGAGTACCGGTCGACCCGGAGGTGTATATAATGTAGGCAAGGTCGGATTCAATGACCCGGATATCTGTCAGCTGTTCCGCAGACGCC
>JABDLQ010000415.1 GCA_013002925.1 Gammaproteobacteria bacterium
GAAGAATTGAATGCATGACGGCGACCCACAAACACCTCACCGGGAAACAGGTTGTAACCGACGGAAAAATTGTAGTAAGTAAACTCCCTTTCACTGTTGGTCAACAAATCGACTGCGCCACTTAGAATCTCATAACTTGTGCGACCCGCTTCTGTTTTACCGTAAGTGGCTTCGAGAAATATGTCTTCACTTGCATGAAATGCCGCGCGTAAACCAACGACCGTATCGCTGCCAAAATCCTCAATACTCATCATGCCTGCATACAGGCCAACCTCGAAATTCTCTGAGTCGATTTTTGGTACACGAATATCGCGACGCTCAACCGCCGGGTCAATAACTGGCGGCGGCGGTTCAACCGCACTTTCAATGGCGCTTTGCTGCAGCATGGCACAACCACTCGTGATCGCCAGCAGTGCGACAGGCAACAGCCGCTTTAAAAGAAGAAAGAAAATCCGACTCTCCATTCATCTACCTCTTGATTGTCATCGCGGCTGGTGAACGCCACGTAGCTCTTGTATTCAGCACGCAACAGCAAGCGCCGCGCCGCGTATACACGTAATCCGCCACCTGCATAAGCGACTTGGTCAGTGCGGTCTTCTGTTTCGACGAGCGTAGCGTTAGGTGACGTTCGAATCACGCCGGTGCCAAGTACAAAGAAAGGTGTAAGTCGCTGCGCCGGAAAAAACTGATGACTAAGCGACGCAGACGCAACAAAATTATCTGAAAAACTGCCAATGCCCTGACCAACATTGAGTTCCACCGAAAGGTGGGGTGACAAACTGTAGGCGGCGTAGACAGAAATGAGATCGGCTCCGCCAAAGTCACCGCTCATAAAACCCATTTCCCAGCGCCTTTGAGAATAACTGTCAAAATGTGAATACTCCGCGCGTATGGCGCGACCTTCCAGGTCCAGCGTTTTTTCAAGCTGATGCCGTTCCACCCAACCCTTGGTCCCTCTGTGAGACTGAATTTCAAACCAATCCGTACGTCTTCGTATCACGGTAACCGTTTCGCCACTTTCAATTACATGAAACATCGGGTAGCCGCGTCCGGGGCCTGTACGCATTTCGATAAACGGGTCTTCGATTTGCACGACTACTGGCGATGCGGTCACGACATTGACGGGCAGTAGTGCGATCGACAGCACAAGCAGCGCCCTTAAGTTTGTAAATGTCAGTGGCATTGGCATCTAGTCCTGAGGTACTGCAAACGGGTCATTGAAATATTGCGCGCCAATATCCAGCCACTCACTGAGAAGTTTAAGCTCGGCCGGACTCAGGTATCCTTCATGCGTGCCGTCCAGAAAGGGTGCAAAAAAAGCACCGGAGCTTAGCGCGCCATTGGCACTCATGGAGCGACTGACATTAACGGGTGCAAACACCGGCTCGCCCGTGTCTGCGTCGATCCCGACGATGACCAGCCGCTCCTGCAGCGCGCCCATGTCAAGTTCAAGCTCGGTATCGTTAAACAGCAGCTCGCGGTAGCTCTTGAACTGATTGGCGTTTTGATCTGATCGTCCATCGCTTAAATCGAGTTGCGCGGCGGGCACTTGCGCTACGCCGTCGGCATCAACGATGTTATGACAGCTGGTACAGGTATGATCCTCAAGAACAGTGACGCCATCAGCATCCAGAGTCTGACGTGGCAGCACCCACAGCGGATGAATATGCTGTTCGTAGTGAATGACAATGCGACAGTGACTTTGCCATTCGCTGGTGCAGGCTGTTGATACCGGTTGTGCGGTTTGCAGATCTGCATAGCGCCAGCTAAACGGGCCATCTTTGCTGCGCCCTGCTGCATTTTCATCGGTCCAGACATCAGTAAAGACAATATCGGCAGTTGGGTTCAAAGCATCGCAGTCCGTAGCACAGCTGATTCGTGTCCGCGCCTCGGCCATGGTCTCGCCAAAGTCCGCGAACAATGCCGGATCGGTGTTAGGAAACGGCAGGCTGGTTGTCAATGCACCCGGATTTATGGAGTCAAATGCACTGGATCTGCCATGAGATAATCCACTGCCCGCATCATGGCAGCCGTTGCATTTGACTTCTTCACCCGGACGGACGGTAATCCAGGCCTGATGACGTCCGAATATGCGTTTACCGTCACCATTTAATACGCTAATTGCCAGTGCCGTATCCGCAGGTACTTTTACGCGCACCGACCCATCCGGCTCAATCGGTGCGTAGCCAATAATTTCTCGCATACCCTGGTTACGATTTCGTCCAAACCCGAATCCCGGAACATCAATAACGTCATCATCAGGCAACGACACACCTTTTATGATCCGCACAAAACGCGCCGGTCGCTGACTGGCGGTGAATTGCGCGGGATCCGCCAGTGCCGCGATGCCGGGGCCCGAGAAATCTTCACCGGCAAAATCATATACGCTGCGAATATTCAGTACTCCAACGCCGGCTCCAGCCATTTGTGCATCCAGTTCTGCGCCCGGCTGCTGATCAAACCGTATCTGCGGCAATGGCTGCGGTTGTGCGGCCACGACATCGGTATACATAAAACCCTCAATCGGGGCGACCACCGGCAATTGGGTATCGGTGGTCATATCGTAGACCCAGATACCGTATAGCGGCGCAGCTTCCTGCGCACCAGGCTGACTGAGAAGATCTGCTGTGCACGGTAATACCTGGTCAGCGACTTGCACCCGACAGGCCGACCAACTTACAAATAATCGGTTGGTGCCATCCCACAGGGGATAAAAACTACTGTATCTGCCACCGGTAGAAATAAGCGCGTCAGTGCGTACTTCATTGGCAGTAGCGGGCAGCTGTGCAGGCGCTGGCATGCCTGCGCCACTGACCAATGTCTGTTCATTTTCAACAAAGTTGACGGTGTCGATAACGACGATCTGACCACCAAGGTTTGCCGCTTCAAACGGTTGTAGCAGCACCGCTACCCGGCCATCCGGCATTTCCCTGGCACGCAAAAAATGCACATCGGTCGAATCGCTTCCGGTGTCGCTGCTGTTAGCACCGTATAACAGCTCGATTTCCGTACCATCAGGGTTTGCCTGGTACAAGCCAATGGCATTATTGCCGCCTTTGGCACCCCAGCGACTGAACAGCACTTTACCGTCGCCTGCAACTGCCGGGTACAGATCATGACTCTGGTTAAACGACACCTGGCGAATATCCGTACCGTCTGCGTTCATCACATGCAAAACAAACGCCTCGGTGTTTTCATTCTCATCCAGCGCTGCATACTGTGGCTTACCTTCATCGAGCAAGATTGCGCGGGATTTGCGCTGACGCGTGGATGCAAAAATAATCCGACCGTCCGGTAAATACGCAGGGGCCACATCGTGCCCGTCTGCCGCGTTGATTTGTGATGCGATAATGCGTCGCAATGTAGTCGTTGTCAGGTCGTATTCCCAGATGTTCCACGTCGGCTGATCCTGCTCATCAACATCATCCAGCGGTGCCTCGCGTAAAGCAAAAACAAGCTTCGTTCCTTCTGCATTGACAGACAGATCTTTAACATCACCAACACCCTGTGTAATTTCACCGCTTATGTTGGTTTCCAGTGCGGTTGGTGAAGCGCGTTCACGCACATAAACATCCGCACCCGCGTTAAAAGTCACGGGTTCCCTGACGTCGTTACCAGTCAACATTTGATTGTCATCAAGCGGAATCGGGCGTTTGATATAAGCGATAGGCACATCAACGACAACAGGATCCGGATCCTGGCCATCAGCAAAGCCAACGCTACCACCGGGTGATCCCTGACCACAGGAACTCGCAAAAGTCATTGCAATGACAATCAAGCAAATTTTTGCGGAACAGTTTTGCATCACAAAATTTTTGTACCTGTAAATAATCCTGTGCCGTTATGCAAACTGCACACTGCAATATTTAACAACACGTCGCTTTTGAAACCGCTGGGCAATCGCCTTTGAACTCCGCCAAAGAAAGGTAATATTGCATAATGCGTTGCAATGCTCATCAAAACCCTGAGACTTCGAAAAACCCTGCATATTAAGGCTAAAACAATAACGACGCATAACCTCAACATCATGGACCAGTCAATTTTTCAGTCTGTGAAATCGATCACATATTTTCGTTGCATCGCCATTGATATTGCACTATCAGCAACTTGTACATGCACGCGCTTTAACATCACAAACTGAACACAAGATTATGGTTTGTGAGCATACTGAAAATTGCATACTCAACAATTGTCGCACTTAGGCGACATGTGCATCTTCAAAATTTTGTGGCATATACTCGCTACAACTTCGGCCGGCAATTTTTTCTTGTGTTAGTTGCGTCATTACCCTGACGACATGGATCCCGCAACTTTGAGAGTCTCCCGGCAGAAGAATTTTTTTAACTGTGAATTGAGGACAGGAATGTCACATTTGCCCACACAGGTCTTATGCAACCCGATGCAACGGCAGGCACACCTGAAACCCCTCGCGATCAGTTTGATGTTTGCCGTACTGACACAGGCGGCATTGGCAGACGAACGTGAACAGGCTAAACGCTTGCATGACCGACTTGCTGGAGTCCCGGCTACCGAAACAACCCTTACCAGCATGGCTGCAGACATTGGTGCTGGCGCTGCAATTGACGCCGCATTTACCGCGATGGAAGACCCGGCGTTTTACGCGGTTACTTTAAAGAATTTTGCCGCGCCATGGACAAACCGTGACCAAACTGTATTTGTTCCACTGAACGATTACATTGCCACAGTGGTTGGCATGATCAGGGATGATGTACCGTTTGACGGGGTTCTGTCTGCTGATGTGCTGTACGTTGGCGATGCCTCTTTGGGCCTGCCGCCATACTCGATGAACAATAACGACCACTACCAGCAAATCGAAGACCGTCACATCGATCTTAAAAACAACCTGGTACGCACGACACAAAGTGCGGTGACGGATTTACCGGCTGAAGCAACAGCAGGAGTCATGACGACGCGGGCTGCGTCAGAGGCGTTTTTTGTTGATGGCACTAATCGTGCAATGTTCCGCTTTACATTACTGAACCACTTGTGTCATGACCTTGAACAGGTAAAGGACGGCACCCGTTCCCCTGATCGCATTCGTCAGGATGTTTCACGAAGCCCCGGGGGTGACAGTCGTATTTTTCTGAACAATTGTATTGCGTGTCACAGCGGCATGGATCCATTGGCACAGGCCTTTGCCTATTATGACTTCGACAAGAGTAACGGTCGCCTTGTGTATACCGCCGGGGAGGTCCAGCCAAAATACCATATCAACGCCACAAATTTTTCACCCGGTTTTATTACTCCCGATGATCAGTGGAAAAATTACTGGCGTAGCGGGCAGAACAGTGTACTGGGCTGGGACACTTCCCTGCCTGCAGGCGGCAACGGCGCCAAGAGTCTCGGGCAGGAGCTGGCCGCCAGTGATGCCTTTGCGCAGTGCCAGGTGAAAAAAGTGTTTAGAAATGTTTGTTTTCGTGAGCCCTCGGATAGTGCTGACCGTGCCCGGATTGATTCAATGGTAGCCTCTTTGCGCGCCAACAATTACAGCCTTAAACAGGTGTTTGCAGAATCTGCTGTTTATTGCATGGGGGATTAGCAGATGACCATGAACACACCAGGAGCTTCTGTAATTGACCATCCTGCCCGCCTGCAGCTGATCACCATCGTTCTTTTATATTTTTTCCTGTCAGCGTGCGGCGGTGGTGCCGCAACCGAGGAATTGCCGGTGATTAATCCACCGGCGATTTCAGAGTATACAGGTCCACCCCCGGCGACTGCGGAAGTTCAGTCTTTCAAGATCAATGTTTGGGACAACCTCAAAAGCACGGACCGCTGCGGCGCCTGCCATACACCGGAAGGCACCCAGTCGCCGATGTTTGTCCGTCAGGACGACGTCAATCTGGCCTACTCCGAAGCAACCCCGTACGCGAACCTGGCATCACCTTCAGAATCAACTCTGGTGAGTAAAGTAGGCGGCGGACACAACTGCTGGGAAGCCAGTGAGACAGCCTGCGCAGATATCATGACGACCTGGATTAC
>JABDLQ010000476.1 GCA_013002925.1 Gammaproteobacteria bacterium
CGTGCGCCGCCCGTGCACTCGGTGACGTTGTCACCGGTGAGTTCAATGTGCACGCCACCGAGACGCGAACCACAGGCTTTGTGCACACGAAAAGCTGATTCGACTTCACTGAGAATGTTTTCAAAGCGACGGGTCTTGGGTCCAGCGCTGCTGGTTTCCGTGTTTCCGTGCATCGGATCACAGACCCACAATACGAGCGAACCGGTCGCCTGCACAGCTTTGATCAACCCGGGCAACCGCTCTTCGATATGCTCGGCGCCAAACCGGTGAATCAGGACAATCCGTCCCGGTTCATTACTCGGGTTCAGTACAGACAGCAGTTCCTGCAACCACTCTGAATCCATGCCCGCACCGACTTTGATGCCTACCGGATTTTTGACCCCACGGAAAAACTCCACGTGAGCGCCATCCAGTTCTGCGGTGCGCATGCCGATCCAGGGCAGGTGTGCGGTCAAGTCATACCAGCCGCGGCGACGCTCGATAAAGCGTGTCTGCGCCTGTTCATAGTGCAGATGAAGACCTTCGTGACTGGTAAAAAAGTCGATCCGGTTGGACTGATGCACCTTGCGCCCTGAAATGGATTCCAGGAAATCCAGCGAATTGGCAATCGACTTGGCAATCTCCGAATACTGCTGTGCCATCGGCGAATGGCTGACAAAATCAAGATCCCAGTATTCCGGGTGATGCAGATCGGCAAACCCGCCGTCGACCAGGGAGCGAATAAAGTTGAGCGTAAGACCGGCGCGCGTATAGCCGCGTAACAGACGCTCCGGGTCTGGAACACGATCCTGCAGGTTAAACCCCGGCGCGTTCACCAGGTCGCCCCGATAGCTTGGCAGCGTTTCATCGCCGCGGGTTTCGGTATCGGCAGAACGCGGTTTGGCATATTGACCCGCAATTCGGCCGACGCGTATTACCGGCTGCTTAAACCCGTGCAGCAGCACGATGCTCATTTGCAACAGGATCTTCAGCTTGTTGACAATGATCTCCGAGCGGCAATCGCCAAAACTCTCAGCACAGTCGCCCCCCTGCAACAGAAATTTCTCCCCGCGTTGCGCAGACGCGATCTGTTTCTTCAGTAAATCAACTTCACCGGAGGTCACCAGGGGCGGCAAAGTACTGAGTTGCGCCACCGCCCGGGACAGCGCCGCCTGATCCGGATAGTTCGGTTGTTGCTTGGCTTTTTTGGCCTGCCAGCTTGCAGGATGCCATTCATTGGCCGGTGATTGTCTGCTCATGGCCCAGAGCATAACCAAAATGCCGTAGTGCACCAACAGTTTCCACTGGTATCAATTGCCGGATGTTGGCAAAATGCGCGCCTCACTAATAAACGATTTAACAGATGACGAGCGCATCGATTGTGCCGTACCGGAGTGTAACTATGCGTGACATCCTGAACGCCCTGAATATTGAGCCCACCAACGCCGGCACGTGGTCAGCCGGCAAAGGCTGGTCGAACGCTACCACCGGCGGCCTGATCGATTCGATCAATCCTTCAACTGGCGAGTCAATCGCAGAAGTTTACGCAGCAACTGCGCAAGACTATGCCGATGTTATGGAAAGTGCCGTTGAAATCGCTGCGCAGTGGCGCCGGGTACCCGCGCCAAAACGCGGCGAAGCCGTGCGCCTGGTCAACGATGAACTGCGCCGAAATAAAGACGCACTCGGCTCACTGGTGTCATTAGAGAACGGAAAAATCAAAGCCGAAGGTGACGGTGAAGTCCAGGAAATGATCGACATCGGCGATTTTGCACTCGGTCAATCGCGCATGCTCTATGGCAAAACCATGCATTCCGAACGCGATGATCATCGCATGTATGACCAGTGGCATCCGCTGGGCGTGGTCGGCATCATCAGCGCGTTCAATTTTCCGGTTGCCGTGTGGGCCTGGAATTCATTTCTGGCTGCGATCACCGGCAATGTCAGCGTCTGGAAACCCTCACCCAAGACCCCGCTGACTGCAATCGCGATTCAACATCTGTGTAACCGGGCATTGGAGCGTGGTGGTTTTCCGGGAATATTCCAGATGTTCAACGATGACGATAATCAACTTGCCCAGAAGTTCGTTGACGACCCGCGCGTCAACCTGGTCTCGTTTACCGGGTCCTGTGCCGTCGGTAAACACGTCGGGCAGTGCGTCGCCGCACGCATGGGCAAATCACTGCTTGAACTCGGCGGCAACAACGCGCTCATTGTCGACGAATTTGCGGACCTGGATCTCGCCGTCCCGGCCATCGTCTTTGGCGCCGTCGGCACCGCCGGTCAGCGCTGCACCAGCACGCGACGCCTGCTCGTGCATGAGTCCCACGTTGACGAATTATCAAAACGCCTGGTGGCTGCTTACGAGCAGATTCGCATTGGCGATCCCCTCGATCCGGACACACTCATGGGTCCGCTGATTGATGCCGCGTCCGTGCAGCGCTACCTGGATGCTCTAAAAGCTGTTAAACAAGCGGGCGGCACATTTTTGGTGAAAGGCGAACGACTGGATCGACCCGGCTTTTTTGTCTCGCCCTCCGTTGCCATCGCAAAAAACGAGTGGGACATCGTCCAGGACGAAACGTTTGCACCCCTCCTCTATCTGATCCCTTACAAAACGCTGGACGAAGCGATCGCGATGCATAATGGCGTCCGCCAGGGATTATCATCGGCAATTTTCACGCAAAACCTGCGCCACGCTGAAAGGTTTTTATCGTCGCTGGGCAGCGATTGCGGCATTGCCAACGTTAACATCGGCACATCAGGCGCCGAAATTGGCGGCGCTTTTGGTGGCGAAAAAGAAACCGGCGGTGGCCGCGAATCCGGCTCTGACTCATGGCAAAACTACATGCGCCGACAAACCAACACCATCAACTGGAGCAGCGATTTGCCGCTGGCGCAGGGGATTAAGTTTGATTTGTAGCGCCAAATCCACTGTTCGCAGCCGGGGTTCATCAAGATTATAACCGGGATCAAACTGGCAATTGTCGATTACAGAGGTGACAACGTTTATCTTCATCAAGCGGATTTACTCAATCACTGCGAATAACGTACGCATTTAATGGGTTGATCGCCTGAACGTTGTGTTTTCAGGGCTGAGTGGTCATCGTTTCACCAAAGCATTGGTTTCTGGCGATTGACTTGGGCGACTCACTGGGGTGGCTCACTGGGGTGACTCACCTGAGCGACTCACTTGGTCGCAGGCGCCTCTCAGTAACTGTCGCTATCGGCTGATCAGCAGGAACACAAATGTTTTATAGTTCGCGCTGCCGGTCAGGCACGCCATTGTGGGATTTGGTTTACAAAAAAATGCGATCGATTAACAACATCAAACTCAATAAATTTCAATTCCCGGCCGTTTCGCCGTTGTTTTTCGTGGCCGTTTTGATGATCGTAATTATTGGGTGCCGCGCCGATAACGCGGGTACCACCAATGAATCACAGTCTCAGACTACGGATGCGATTGCCCAGGAAATCACCCACAGTCCGTTTCCTGATTTGCAATGGCAACCGCATGAGTTTGTTTACCAAAGCGGTCGTATCACGCGCTACATTGATTATCGCGATGGAGACGACCAACACCCGGGTACGCGGGAGCAGCCATGGAAACATCACCCCTGGGACGCCCGTGCATTAGG
>JABDLQ010000478.1 GCA_013002925.1 Gammaproteobacteria bacterium
TTCACCGACCATGGCCCGGAATTAAGTTAACTGTATGCAATTACGCTAACCGTATCTGCTAGCATGAGTCAAAGGCCACATTCAGATGGCCAGATAATAAAAAAGGGGGGCGACCATGCTCTACGCAATTTCGTTGGCGGTGGTTATCACCGGCATCGCACTCACCGGTTTCAAAGCCTTGCTCGATATGATGGAAGCCGGGTATTACGCCTTTGACATGCGGGCGCTGTTATTGCTGGTTGCGACTGGTTTGCTGTTACGTCACCAGTGGGCCAGATTGGCGGCAATGGCATTGTCAGCGATTGCCGCGCTGGGAATTTTTTATATCGGGGTGCGCGGCACACTCAGCGCATCACAACTTCACCTGAAAGCATTCTGGTATGAATCCACCAATGCATCAGTAATGATGCTGTGGCTTATCTGCGGTGTGATGATCAGTTACTTTTTCTGGTCATATTGTGTATTGGCGAGCAAGCGTACCCGAGTCTACTTCTCCGATCTGCCAGACGTCTGAGCGCACCCGCCTCTACTTTTCCGATCTGCCAGACGTCTGAGGGCACCCGACTCTACTTCTCCGATTTGCCAGTTGGCTGAGTGCACCCGCGACTCTCCGGGCAACCGGCTGACGGCATTACCGTTCTTACTTTCACCATGGTCCCTGCAGCTGTGTTTTTCCGAACCGGTCGGACACATCTGCATATGAGTAACCATACTGACAGCTACCGTACAGCCGCACGGAGCCAACCCTGACCCTACCTGCAGGAAACCGCAGCCGGATCAAACCTGTACAAGGACCAACTCCAGATCATCAGCCCAGGTACCGGGCCGCCTGTGAAAGCCCACTGCTGCAACGGCGCCACAGCACCTATCAGGAAAATTAGCCGCGATGAGCCGCAGCCTGGCTCCCCAGCGACGTTAACGAAGCCATTTAAAGTCTGCTAATCCTGAGTAGTTGAACTTTCAGCAGGAATAGCCGACGATCCGCATGTCCCGCTTAACCGTAGATTCCACCGACGCCATGCAAACGCTCACCGAAACCCCCGAAGGAGTCCGCCATCGCGATGCGTTTGTCATGACGCTCGCCCAGGCGCTGCATCTGTTTGGCACACCGGCGCATCGACTGGAACAAGCGATGAGTGCGGTAGCACGTGACCTCGACATGCAAATGCAGATTCTTGCGACGCCCACATCGGTAACGCTGGCAATCGGTGCACTTGATAATCAGCGCACCTTTTTGATGCGCGTCGAGCCGTCATCGATCAACCTTGCCAAGCTGGCGGATCTGCATACGGTGATGGAGCAGGTTTGTAGTGGCACCATGGAGCTGCCACAGGGCAAACAGAACATCGACGCCATTGTGTCGCGCGCGTCACGTTATCCCAGGTGGTTGCATGCGATGGCTTTTGCCGTGTCATCGGCCTGTGCCACCGTGCTCTTTGGTGGACACCTTGTTGATGCCGCCTTTGCCGCTACGATCGGCTTGCTGGTGGGAATACTGGCGATTCTGAGTTCAGGTCGCCTGCGCCTGGCAACGCTGGTGCCGGCCGTTGGTGCGGCAGTAGCTGCGATACTGGCGCGCACAGCCGCTCACTACTGGCCCGACCTGCATCCATTGGTCATCACGCTCGCGGCTCTGATTGTACTGTTACCGGGATTGTCTCTGACCATGGGTGTCAACGAACTGGCCCATCAACATCTGGTCAGTGGTACGGCGCGACTCATGGGTGCGTTTGTCGTGTTGCTGCAGCTTGGTCTCGGTGTGGCAGCAGGGTGGGGAGTGGCCAATATTCTCTGGGGTGCATCAGCTACCCTGGCGATAGAGTCACCGGGCATTGCCCTCCTGGTCACGGCCGTGCTCGGTGCCGCCATCGCATTTACGATTCTCTTTAACGCCGCACCGCGGGATTTTATCTCGGTGCTCTCCGGCGCTGCAGTGGCGTATGCCGCGGCCCGGTGGGGAACGGCACAATTCGGGCCCGAATTTGGCGCAGCATTTGGTGCCTGGTCAATGGGTTGTCTTGCCAACCTTCTGGCGCGCCTGCGAAACAAACCGGCACTGATCACCATCCTTCCGGGTATCATTCTGCTGGTTCCGGGTGCGATGGGGTTTTTGTCGGTACAAGCGATTATGAGCGATGAAATCGGCGCCGGTATGCAGACCGGTGCGACTACGATCATGGTGGCGATCGCCCTTGTAGTGGGCCTGTTTTTGTCAAACTTCACCATCAGCCCGCGGAAACTATTGTAATCGCAACATCAAAACCTGTCGGGACCAAACTTGACACGGCTCTCAAAAATGCGATGGCAATCGCCGGATTCTTGCGATTCTTTGGTATGATAGCCCACCTTAAAATCAACTGAATTCAAGCCATTATGCAGTTACGAATCGTCATTCTTGCCGCCGGTCGCGGCACCCGCATGCGCTCCTCTTTACCCAAAGTGCTGCAGCCACTGGCTGGCAGGCCCTTGCTGGACCATGTGATCGAGGTAGCCGAAGCCATGGCGCCGGTTGCCACCCATGTCGTTTACGGCTTTGGTGGCGATCAGGTCAAGGATGCAATGGCTCACCGCGACATCGAATGGCACGAACAGGCCGAACAACTCGGGACCGGTCATGCGGTTGCCCAGGCCATGCCAGCGTTTCATGCCAACGATGTTGTTCTGGTGCTTTACGGTGACGTTCCACTGATCGAACTGGAAACACTGCAACAGCTTGTGCATCTGGCCGGTGAAAATGCCCTGGCCTTGTTAACCGTGCGTCTTGACAACCCCTATGGCTATGGCCGCATCGTGCGGGATGGCCGCGGGCAGGTGCAGTGCATCGTTGAAGAAAAAGACACAACGCCGGAAGAACGCCAGATCACCGAAGTCAATACCGGCGTGATGGCCTGCCGTGCCGCGTCCCTGGGCAAATGGATATCGGCGCTGGATAAAAACAACAGCCAGGGAGAATATTATCTGACGGATGTCGTGGCGCATGCGGTGGCCGATGAAGTTCCGGTGCATGCATTTGTCACGGCCAACGTTGAAGAAACCTTCGGCATCAACGATAAAAAACACCTGGCCGAAGCCGAAAGTCATTATCGCAAGCGGATTGCCGACCGGTTGTTGTCGGAAGGTGTCACCCTGGTAGATCCGACACGCATTGACGTGCGCGGCGACCTGACCTGTGGTCAGGATGTTTACATCGATGCCAACGTGACGTTTATCGGCGATGTAAAACTCGGTGATGGTGTGCAGGTCGGGCCCAATTGCGTCATACGCGATACCCAGATTGAAGACGGCACCATTATTTATCCAAATTGTGTGATAGAAGAAGCTCATTTTGGTCCGCGTTGTCTGATAGGGCCCTTTGCCCGGGTGCGCCCGCAGTCTTATTTTGGCAGCGGCGTAAAACTTGGAAACTTTGTCGAGATCAAGAAAAGTGCGATTGCCAAAGGCAGCAAGGTGAATCACCTGAGTTATATCGGGGATACGACAATGGGACAGGGGGTCAACGTTGGCGCGGGTACCATAACCTGCAATTACGACGGCATGAACAAACACGAGACGACCATCAAAGATGACGTTTTCATTGGCAGCGGCACGCAACTGGTTGCGCCACTGACCATTGGCGAAGGCGCCACGATTGGCGCGGGTTCAGTAATCACACATGACGCGCCGGCTGAAAGCCTGACCCTGGAACGTGGCAAGCAGTTCACCGTCGAGCACTGGAAGAAGCCCAAAAAGAAGGCTAAATAAGCAATAAAAACAAAGATCTGTGTAATCTGATCGACCACCGTCACTGCTGGTACAATAACGCCTCGATTTGGCCTGCAGTTTTTGAGAACTGTCCCACGGTACCGACAGCCTGACATCGGGACAATGGGCAGAGCCGGGCGGCAAAAAAAACTCTGTCACCGGCAGCAAGACCGGCAGGACAGCAAATATCACATCACGGAGAGCCACAGTATGTGCGGCATAGTTGGAGCGATTGCAGAACGAAACATAGTCCCCATTTTGGTGGAGGGACTGCGCCGACTTGAATATCGCGGCTACGACTCTGCGGGTATCGCTGTACTCACGCAGGATCAGCAGATCGGGTTGTGTCGGGCCGTCGGCAAGGTGTCGGAGCTCGACGAAAAACTGGCGGCTTCACCATTACGCGGTCGCATGGGTGTCGCCCACACGCGCTGGGCGACTCATGGCGGTGTCACTGAAGCCAACGCGCACCCGCATTTGTCGGGCAATCGCGTTGCCGTGATCCACAATGGCATCATCGAAAACTTTCAGCCTATTAAAGAAGAAATGCAGGCCAAAGGCTATGAGTTTGTATCTGAGACCGATACAGAAGTTGCCGCGCACCTGGTACATGACTATCTGAAACAGGGTCTGGACCTGGTGGAAGCTGTGCGTAAGGCCGTGAAACGATTCGAAGGCGCCTATGCCCTGCTCGTCTTTGATGCCGAAGATCCGGACCGGTTTGTAGTGAGTCGCGTGGCCAGTCCGCTGGTGATCGGCCTCGGCATCGGTGAAAACTATGTAGCGAGCGGCGTTCCCGCCCTGCTGCCTGTTACCCAGCGGTTTATGTATCTGGAGCAGGGCGATCTTGCCGAGATCACCCGCGACAAGGTCAATATCTTTGATCCGGCCGGCAACCCGGTCACTCGTGAAATAAATGAAACACAATGGACCAGCGACGCCGCCGAAAAAGGGCCGTACCGCCATTTCATGCTCAAAGAAATTTATGAGCAACCCGCTGCCCTGGCAGATACTTTGTATGGCCGGGTCTCTGATAACAGGGTGTTGCCTGACTCATTGGGTCCACAATCGGCAGAACTGCTAT
>JABDLQ010000474.1 GCA_013002925.1 Gammaproteobacteria bacterium
GCGCATACCATTTTGGAAGACAGCGTGATGGTGGTGCCGGATGCCACTAAAGACCAGCGTTTTTTTGATAACCCGATGGTCATTGGCAAAATGCACGTGCGCTTTTATGCCGGTGCGCCTTTGGTCAGCCGGGAGGGCCATAACCTGGGTACACTGTGCATTGTCGATACCATGCCACGTGAATTTTCCGCTGAAGACTGCAAGAGTCTCAAGGACCTGGCCTCCATGGTCTCCGACGAACTTAACGTGTTTGTGGATGACCTTACCGGCCTGGCGAATCGGCGCGGCTTTAACATCGCTGTGGATAATGCGCTCAACAATGCAAGCTACGGTACAAGGGACGCGGCGCTGGTGATGTTTGATCTGGATCAGTTTAAAAATATAAATGACCGTTATGGTCATTCTGCCGGGGATGAAGCGCTACGTTCATTTGCCGGACTCATGACAGAAGTGTTTCGTAAATCAGATGTTGTGTGCCGCCTCGGAGGTGATGAGTTCTGCGTGCTGCTGGCAAATGCCACGGAAAGCATCGCCAGGCGGCGCATTGAGTTGCTAAGAAAAACGGTCCGGGAGGCAAACCGCAAAAGCAATTGGCCGTACAAACTAAAATTCAGTGCGGGTGTTTGTTCAATGACCAACCGTGTGGGTCAAATGTCCATTAATGACATTATCGAAAATGCCGATAGAAAACTTTATATGAGCAAGGCACGTAAAAAGGCGGTCGCGACTGAGTCACGCGTCAACTGACTGGTACAGCCTGTCATTCCTGCGGTCGGCAGCCAGATAGCGCCTGCGGGATGTTTTGCGGCTCGTTTTTGATGATGCCCCCAGGCCGGTAAAACAGGGCTGCTCGACCTCGATATGTTTTGATTCACCCGCTCTTTGGCATACCGATGTCGTGCAGTTTCAGCGTCCCTGCGCTGAACGGATTCATAACGCCTGATTATCAGCGTTCTCATGTTGCCGGGTTTCTGTGCCTTTTTTCGTGTGCCGTTGTCTTCGTGTTTCGCTATCCCCGCGCTGTGACGTCTTTGTAATCTGGTGTACCAGCGACCTGGTATATTGATAATCCAACACCCGGAGACACCGGTTTTTGGCGGGTTGGTGATTTCAGGCAACGGCAAATCGTGGTTTAGACAGCCTGCACAGTGTAAATTGATGTTGCAAGCCGATCACCGGCGTAGCGCGCTAGTTGCGACACCACCATGTTGTCAACAACCAAAGGAGCACAGCACATGGAACCGGCCACTTCTTCACCGTCTCAAAGCGCCGCAAACACACTGTTGTGGTGCCGGGTCCTGGCTGTGATGTGTGCATTGCTGGTCGCCATGAATGGCTGGCTGCTGATCCGATCCGGCGACAGCAACAAGATTACCGGAACCATTACCGCTCGGGAACTCAGAATAATTGATGATGCCGGAGAACTGGCTGTGCATCTGGTGGGCAACAAAGACACGGTGGGTGTGTATGTCAAGGATAAGGCACGGCGCGACCGCATAGCGCTTACCCATGACGGGGAGCAGACAGGTCTGTTTATCAAGGATAGCGATGGCCACTCCAGAGTGGGTATTGCACAGTTCGCCCACGGTGGCGGCGGTGTCGCACTGCATGGCGAAGACCTCAGGGGGGCGGCTGTGCTTTATTACAAAAACACTGGATCACTGTCATTCTATACACCAGACGGACAACTCGGCGCGCGCTTTCCATCATCGGCAACCCCCCAAATCTCTGCAGCGGAGAAAGACGGGTCAAAAGATCCGGGCGGCTGACTATCGGCAAATGTTTAAGCGCATGAAATAAAAGAATATAATTAATCTGACAGAGCGAGCGCATAACGCGATTGCGAGTGATTTAACCCCATTTGCCCGGCCCGGGCGTTTATGTTGCTAACGCAGAACATTATCGGAGCGACTCCATGCAGAAATATGTCCCGTCTTTACCAGTGCTCGCCGCTATGTGTGCTATGGCCACCCCCACCCATGGCGACGAGATTCGTACTACTCTCGCAGACCAGACGTCTGTCGCGGTGACGATCTACAACCAGAACCTGGCGCTTGTAAAAGATTCACGCGCAGTTACTTTACCCGGCGGTACCAATCAGCTCGCGTTTCGCGGAGTCAGCGCGCAAATGCGTCCCGAAACGGCATTGCTAAGAAACACTTCGGTAGCGGATAACCTTACCGTGCTGGAGCAAAACTTTGATTTTGATTTGTTAACGCCACAAAAACTGCTTGAAAAATACACGGGCAAGGATGTGCAGATTGTGCGGATGAACCCGGCAACCGGCAAGGAATCCACCGCAACCGCAAAAATCCTGAGTACCAACCAGGGAACCGTAGTCCGCATCGGCGACCGCATTGAGATAAATCCTTCGGGCCGCTATGTGTTTAGCAACGTGCCGGACACTCTGCGCGATGAACCAACGTTGTCGATTCTGCTTGAGAACAAATCGCGCAAAGCCCAGAACTACGAACTGAGCTATCTCACCGGTGGTTTGTCCTGGCAAGCCGATTATGTGGCAGAACTGAACAGCAAGGATGACGGATTGGATATTACCGGCTGGGTAACGCTTACCAATAACAGTGGTGCGGCCTACAATCGGGCAACCATGCAATTGGTTGCCGGTGACGTCAACCAGGTGCGGCCGCAGTTTGATCGTAATGTGCGCCGCGGGCTGGAAGAAATGAAAATGTCTGCCGCACCGCAAATGGCGCAGGAAAGTCTGTTTGAATATCACCTTTACACTCTGGGGCGGCCGACCACGATCGCCGACAAGCAAACCAAACAGGTCTCACTGCTGACAGCAAGCAATATTCCTGTAAAAAAAGAACTCGTACTGCAGGGAAGTAATTATTACTACGGCTCCAGTCACGGTGACATAGGGCAAAAAATAAAACTGGGCGTTTTTGTGCAGTTCGAAAACCGTGAAAAGGACGGCTTGGGTATACCACTGCCAAAGGGGGTGGTGCGGGTTTACAAGCGTGACTCGTCCGGCAATGCTCAATTTGTTGGCGAGGACAACATTGATCACACGCCCAACCTTGAAAGTGTGCGCCTGAAGCTGGGTGATGCCTTTGATGTGACCGCCAATAAAAAGCAAACTGAATTCAAGGTGCGCGAACGAATTGTAAAACAGAATGTTTTTGATTCCAGCTATGAGATCGAAATCAAAAACGGTAAAAAAGAAAGTGTTAACGTGATCATTCGTGAACCGATACCTGGTGACTGGACAATGCTCGAAGAGAGCGCGCGGCACGAAAAAGTGGCGGCCGGCACTGCGCAATGGCGGCTGTCGATTCCTGCCGGAAGTTCACGCAAGCTGACCTATACGGCGAGAGTCAAATATTAACGCGATGTGGAGCGGGCGGTGAGCTGCAACTGGCGTTGCAAGGTGGCGCGAATTTCCTGCGTTTGCGGACGTAATCCATGCCAGATACGAAACGATTCGGCAGCTTGCTCGATGAGCATTCCAAGACCATCATGCGCCGCCAGCGCGCCGTGCGCCAATGCCCATTTCAGGAAGCTCTGAGCATTTTGACCGTACATCATGTCGTACGCAAGAGCGTTATGCAGGTAACGATGATCGAAATCCGGGCGACCACCGGTAACGGATGCGCTGGTTGCATTGACGACTACGTCAAATGTCAATGACTTCCGGTATTGCGAGGGCAGCAAGGAAATCTCTCCGATATGAGAAAACCTGCGGATAAGGTGTCGTGCTTTGGAAACGGTACGATTATGCAGATAAAGAGCATCAGGTGCAGTTTGTAGCAAGGATTCGAGACAGCCACGTGTGGCACCTCCTGCACCGAGAACGAGCAGGCGAGTGCCCTGCAGCGGGCGTTTGAGATGATGCTCCAAATCAGTCACCAGACCGACACCATCGGTATTGTCGCCGTACACGAGGTCACCATCAAAATATTGCAGAGTGTTGACTGCACCTGCATTCATGGCTTTGTTGCTGATCATATCGGCATAATCAAACGCGAGTTCCTTCAATGGTGCAGTAACATTCAGGCCGGCCCCACCACTCACGAAAAACTGATTGACGGCATCTTCAAACTTACTCTGTGGCACGAGCATCCTGTCGTACTGAAGTGTGATGCCCGTTTGCCGGGCGTAGGCAGCATGAATCAGGGGCGACAGGCTATGTTCGATCGGGGCACCGATAACGGCATAGTGAGGAACGCGATCCATGCTTAGCTGCGGGAGAGCAGATACTTTGCCACATCAGGCGCAAAATATGTCAGCACGGCGCTGGCGCCGGCGCGTTTAATGCCCAGCAGGGACTCCAGCATTATCGCTTCCCTGTTTAGCCAGCCGTTACTGGCAGCAGCCATGATCATGCTGTACTCGCCGCTTACCTGGTAAGCCATCACAGGTATGGCAAATGATTCCCGTACTCGTCGGATCACGTCGAGATAAGGCATGGCCGGCTTGACCATGACCATGTCAGCCCCCTCGCTGATATCGAGTGCAACTTCTGTCAGGGCCTCGTTGCTGTTTGCCGGATCCATCTGGTAAGTGTGCTTATCCGCGCCCGCCAGGTTTGCAGCTGAACCTACAGCATCACGAAACGGGCCATAAAATGACGATGAGTATTTTGCGGCATAGGCCAGAATCTGGGTATTGATGTGGCCCCTGCTTTCCAGGGCACCGCGTATTGCATCAATTCGGCCATCCATCATGTCCGATGGCGCAACCACATCTGCGCCAGCGTCGGCATGGGAAACGGCCTGGGCAACCAGTGCCTCCACCGTTTCGTCGTTCATGACATAGTTATTGTCGTCCACCAACCCGTCTTGCCCGTGCGTTGTGTACGGATCCAGTGCCACGTCAGTAATGATGCCAAGGTCAGGAAATTGTTGTTTGCAGTTGCGAATGCTGGTTTGCACCAGGCCGTCCGGATTCCAGGCTTCTTCAGCGTTCGCACTTTTGCCCTGCGAACCGATCACCGGAAAAAGTACCAGGGCCGGAATCTCAAGGGCCATGGCCTGTTCCGCCGCGCGCAATAGCTGGTCAGGGCCCAGGCGCTCGACACCGGGCATGGAAGGCACCGCCTGACGACCGGTCTGCTCTGAAATAAATACCGGCCAGATCAGGTCATTCACGGAAAGCCGCGTTTCGCCGACGAGTCGGCGTGAAAAGCGGTGGCGGCGCGTACGACGCATTCGGGTGCCTGGAAAAGCAGGGTTATGCATAGCGTTTGTGTCCATGAACAAGTAACGGAGCCCATCAACCGCGATGGTTGCGGTTATTGGTAGGTGTCTGAAAAAATGTGACTTTCTGCTGAAATATCATACCCGATTCAGGCAATCTGTGTAATATTCCCTCCATGAACAGGGTCATTATGAATGACAAGGAACGCCGGCGCCGTTATGACAAGGTGGTCGGGCAATTCAGCCAGGATATGTTTCGCTACGCGTTCTGGTTGAGCCACGATCGGCAACTGGCAGAAGACGTGGTGCAGGATGCGATGTTGCGTGCCTGGAAGTCGCTCGATCAGTTGCAAGAGGACGGTGCCGCAAAATATTGGCTGTTTACCATTGTACGACGGGAGCACGCGCGATTTTATGAGCGTAAACGTCTGGAAACTGTAGATATAGACACGCCGGGCCTGCATGATGAAAACCTGACCTGCGGTGGCTGGAATCATGATGTAGAAGCGGTGCGGGATGCGATGGGTGAATTGCCGCTGGACTATCGTGAGCCGCTGGTGCTGCAGGTGTCCATGGGATATAGCGTCAAAGAGATCGCCAAACTGATGGAACTGGGTGAAGGAGCCGTATTAACGCGGTTGTTCCGCGCCAGAAAAAAACTCAAAAATATATTGCACGACAGTTACGGGGATGAGTGAATACCGTACAGAGGAAAAAAAGTCGATATGAACTGCGAACAATTTACACACCAGGTTGGCGCCGATCCGAATGCGATCAGCAGCGCTGTGCGGGAGCATATAGGGAGTTGCCAGCGCTGTAACGAGTTATTGCGGGAGCTACAGGCGTTTGATACGACGCTGAAGGTGGCCCTGGATGTGGATGTCCCTGATGGTCTTGGCGTTGTTCAGGGAGCGAAGGATAATGTCGTGGAGTTGCAGTCCCGGTCAGATGCTTCCCTGGTTGCAAAACGGCCGCAATGGCTGGCGGTAGCTGCCGTTGTGGTGCTTGGAATCGGCGTCAGCGTCGGTATTTGGTACAAAAGCATCACAGCGCCATTGCCACAGAGTCTCGTGGCACATGTACGCCATGAGCCACAATTGCTGGGACAAAACTGGTCCGTGGTGCCAGCAGCGCAGGTAGAGCAGGTTCTGAGCAAAGGTCGGGTGTCGCTAAACGGAGACATTGGTACCGTGAGACATGCGGGCTTATGCTATTTTCGCGGAAACAAAGTGGCACACGTTGTTGTCCATACTACCACCGGGCCTGTAACCGTGATGTTGCTGCCTGACGTGCCATTGCAAAATGCGGTGACATTTGAGGAAGACGGCCTGCAAGGCCTGATGGTTCCCATCGGCAAAGGCAGTATTGCTGTGCTGGGTGACGATAGCGAGGCGCTGCCAAACGTACGGCAACGTGTTGCTGCTAATGTGGCGTGGAGCATTTAAAGACTAGTTCAATTTAACCGGAACGCCTGCGTTCCTTCATTCGTTTGGAGATGATTAATGTCGAAGAAAACCCCTGTGAAACCCCTGGCCATGGCTGTGAGTGCGGCAGTTGCCGGTTCAATGCTTGCGGCTCCTGTTACCAATGCCAGCCCTTTCGCGATGAGCGTCATGGAAAGCGGCTACATGGTAGAACTTGGTGAAGGCAAGTGCGGCGAAGGCAAATGTGGTGGTGAAAAAGCCAAAGAGCACATGGAAAAAGCCAAAGCCGAAGGTAAATGCGGTGAAGGTAAATGCGGTGGTGACAAAGCCAAAGAGCACATGGAAAAAGCCAAGGCCGAAGGCAAATGCGGTGAAGGTAAATGCGGCGGTGATAAAGCCAAAGAGCACATGGAAAAAGCCAAAGCCGAAGGCAAATGTGGTGAAGGCAAATGCGGCGGCGATAACCATTGATCTGAATGTCGAACGCGGTAAAATTGAAAGGGCCTGGCATTTGCGGGCCCTTTTTTATTGGGGGTTTATATGGTTGAGGGACCAGGACGGTGTCAATGGGCCCTCGGGCAGAGTGACGCCTATATTGCTTACCATGACCAGGAGTGGGGGGTGCCGGTCTACGATGATCAAACCCACTTTGAGTTTTTGATACTCGAAGGTGCGCAGGCTGGTCTGAGCTGGTCGACTGTTCTCAACAAGCGTGCTGGCTACCGCAAGAATTTTGCTGAGTTTGACGTACACAAGGTTGCACGATTTACACCGCAGCGAATCGAAAGAATTCTGCTGGATCCGGCTATCGTGCGCAATCGACTGAAAGTCAAGTCTGTCATCACGAATGCCAGGTGCTTTATAAAGGTGCAAGAAGAGTTTGACAGTTTTTCCGCATACATCTGGAAGTTTGTCGACAACAGGCCAGTGCAGAACCATTGGAAAACTGACGCAGATATTCCGGCCACGAGCAGCGAGTCGGATGCACTGAGTAAAGATTTGAAAAAGCGTGGCTTTAAATTTGTTGGCAGTACGATCATGTACGCTCATATGCAGGCGACCGGATTGGTCAACGATCATGTGGTCAGCTGTTTCCGATACGCGCCCTGCAAAAAACTTGCAAAAAACTGATGGATGGTGCTGATGATTGCCCTGTCAAACTTATTTCCCTTGACTGATCTGCAAGTCGGGATGGGTTGACGTGCCCTGCAACATAGAAATAAAAGCGAGGTTGAGCGATATCACTGCGACCAGGGGGATCGCTGAACACCTGACAGATCAACCTGCCGAGGAGATTTTTCAGCGCGATACTTTTTTTGTTACTGCGGACGGACGACTGAAACTGCGAGAGTTTTCCGATGGAAGCGGACAGCTGATTTATTACTGCAGGGAAGACAATCCCGGTCCCAGTGGGTCGTTCTACCAAATTTCACCTACCGCAGACCCCCACGGACTTCGATGCCTGTTGAGCGAGTCTCTGGGTGTACGTGGTGAGGTGGTTAAAACCAGGCATCTGTTCATGAAAGGCCGCACGCGTATCCATATTGATTCAGTACAGGGGCTTGGCGATTTTCTGGAGCTGGAGGTCGTGTTGTCGGAAGAAGAAGACCCTCGGCATGGCATCGCGCAGGCA